>JANYLE010000141.1 GCA_025363795.1 Mariniphaga sp.
GGCATCATCGCCAGGTGACGGCCATCTTCGGAACAAATTGCTGCGGTATCGTAATCAGAACCGTTGGGATTTCCCGGATAGTTGCTGTAAGTAAACTTAACAGGAATCTGGTATTTCTCTTCTGCGTATGGCATTACAAACCTTCCTTCGCCGTGAGCTACCCAAACTCCGAGACTCTTTCCCGAAAGGGATTTAAACATCACCGACTGATTGTCGAGCACATCAACGCTTACAAAGCACGACTCGAATTTATGCGAAGTATTGTGGGCCATTTTGACGCTTTCGCCATGACCAGGATTCACAAGATCAAGCTCAACCATCAACTGGCATCCGTTACACATTCCTAAACTGAGGGTATCGGTTCTCTTGTAGAAGTTATCGAGTGCAATTTTTGCTTTTTCGTTACATCTAAAGGCGCCTGCCCATCCTTTTGCTGAGCCAAGTACGTCAGAGTTGGAGAATCCTCCTACAAAAACGATGAGGTTTAGCTCTTCGAGTGTTTCGCGTCCGCTGATCAGGTCAGTCATGTGAACGTCTTTCACATCAAAACCAGCCAGGTACATGCTCCAGGCCATCTCGCGATCGCCATTGCTACCCTTTTCACGGATAATGGCAGCTTTTATTCCCGAGGGTTGACGTCGTTTGGGATCAACTCCCAGATCGGCAAACTTCCCTGTGAATGATCCGAATTTGAAATTTAATTCGTTCTTCTTGTAGTTCGTAAAACGTTCCAATGCCAGCTTGTCACCGCTTTGTTTGCGATCCAACAGGTAGGATGGTTTAAACCATTGATCACGTAATGCATCAATATCAAATTGAAATTGATTATCGCCATTAATGACAGCTATCGTGCGACTTTGGGTTGGATTCCCGATCTTGTTAAATTTGATTCCTTTGGTAGTAAGTGCCTTCTCAAACGCAGCACCATCCTTAGGTTGAACCACAATTCCGGGGTTTTCGCTGAACAATGCTTTTACGCTGTCAGCTTCGTTTAATCCGGTGAGGTCAACTTCAATACCACCATTGTTCTGTGCAAAGCACATTTCGAGCAATGTGGTCAGAATTCCACCTGATGAGATATCGTGGCCTGCCAGTATTAATTGATTCTCAATTAAATCCTGTATTGCACTAAATGCTTTAACGAAATAGGCTGCATCAGTGACTGTTGGTGTGTCTTCTCCCAATTGACTCAATGTCTGTGCCAAAGCGCTGCCGCCTAATGATTTTGGCGCTTTCGAGAAATCAATGTAATACAATGGTTTTGAAGGATCGGCAACCAGCACCGGTTCAACGATTTTGCGGATATCCGACACTTCTCCGGATGCTGATATGATTACAGTTCCCGGTGCATAAACCACATCGTTCTTATATTTCTGGGTCATTGACAATGAGTCTTTCCCGGTAGGAATATTAACACCCAATGCACACGCAAACACGGAAGCAGCTTCTACACCACTGTAAAGACGGAAGTTTTCCCCCTGGTTCTTTGCTGGCCACATCCAGTTGGCTGATAATGAAATCCCCTTAATACCGTGGGTCATTGGTGCCCAGATAATATTGGTGAGCGATTCGGCAATCGAAAGGATCGAGCCGTTGGCTGCATCAATGAGACCTGCCACAGGCGCAAGACCAAGAGAGGTTGCAATTCCTTTTTTCCCTTGGTAATCAATGGCAACAACTCCCAGGTTATTCAACGGAAGCTGTAACGGACCGGCACATTGCTGTTTGGCAATCTTACCCGTTACCGAACGGTCGACTTTGTTGGTTAGCCAATCTTTACATCCAACCGATTCAAGCTGAAGAACCTGTGAAATATATTTGTTAACCTGTGACTGATCGTATTTTAACCCAGAATAGGTCGCAACTTTTGATTCATCCTCCAAAACTGTTTTCGGCGGTTTACCAAACATGTATGCGAGTTCCCAGTTGATTGGTTTTTCGCCGGTTTTCCGGTCAACGAAAGTGAATTTGTGATTGCCGGTTGTTTCGCCAATCACGTAAACAGGTGAGCGTTCCCGCTCAGCAACGCGAGTTATCCAGTCAATATTTTCACCGCTTGTGACAAATCCCATCCGTTCCTGCGATTCGTTGCC
>JANYLE010000149.1 GCA_025363795.1 Mariniphaga sp.
ATCATTTGTATAAATCCTTTTTTACGCCGTCGTTCCCCGTCGCGTCCTTTGGCATCAACCACATAAAAATAGACGCCGGGCGTCGCAAGCTTGCCATTAACCTTGCCATCCCATGCTGCCAGCTCTGAATCAGCAGGAATAAAACCTGACTTGCTATAATGGTGAACAATACGTCCCCACCTGTTGAAAATCTGGAAATCAAGCGACTCAAGTGACCGGGTTTTAATTGTTACAACATCGTTTACACCGTCACCATTTGGAGTAAAAGCAGGTGATACCTTTACGAGTGATGTATCAATCACAATGTAATCTTTCATATAAAAAGTGTCGCGGCAGGTATATCCGGCACTTTGTTTGGTAGAAACGAGCTTCACTTTGTATCTACCCGAGTTTTCATAGGTATAAACCGGACTAACCAAATAAATTTGGGCTAAATAAGTGGTGTCAAATTTACCTGCAGATCCTTCCTTATCGAGTATTGCTTTATCCTTATACAGAAACCACTCAAATTTATCCGCATCACCATTCTCCGATTCGTTGGTGAATGCCACCTCCAAAGGGGCTTCAGGAGTGGAATATTGGGGATCAGATGGCTGATTGGCTTTCCATGAAAATTGTGCCTTTGTAACGATAGACTCATAAGTCACTTCACTGCTTTGCATACATCCGGCACGATCAGTCACTTCAAGCCGGTAAACAGTATTTTTAGTCGGCGGATATAGAATTACAGGACTTTGAACCGTTGCAACCGGGGTATTTCCGTTGTACCAGATGTATTTATATCCTGAACTCAGAGAAATCTGTTGATTTGTAGACAAATCGTAATAAGAATAATCGGATCCTGTTGTGCTGCCCAAAAGGGTAAATGACTGGCAATTAGAATTCGAAATCGTGGACGTTGGTTCTAACCAGCCATTCATGATCCAGGCCCGGAAAAGATAATCGACGCCATTTTCTCTGAAGCTGACACGGTAACATCCATTGGCAAGTCCTGAGACAGATGATGATAATCCTGTTTCATTGGTAAAAAACCCGAAAGATCCTGAAGCTGAATTATACTTTTCCCAGGTAAAGGTGACCTGTGTACCAGCCGAAACAGCTTTAAGCGCACCGCTTTGATGTCCGTTTGATCCACAGAAATAGTAAATAAAGTCCTTCTGTGGGAAAACAGGATAGGAAGTCTGCTCTGAAAATGAGGATGAAGGCGAACTAAGCGATTGTCCATCAACAAAATTAACCCCGAACAATAGAATTATTGTCAAAATAATTCCCCACCTGACAATTCGGACATGTTCCATTTAACGCGTCTTTCAATTATTGATTTACAATAGTACAAAATTAATCATTATCGAATGAACAGCTTAGTGGTTTCAAAGGAAAATCGGGAACTGGCTTGTCACACAAAAAGGCATTCCAATCCTGTTTACCTGAATGAAACGGATTCAGAAATATTACGGATTTAATAACAGCAAAATTCATCACATATGGCCGATATTCATTCAGGTCGGTTTATATTTGCACAATTAACGGGTTAATCCCGAATATTTTAATACGAAGTACTTAAAATACAAAGCTTTGTCAAATTATCTTGAAAGTCTGAATATCGCGCAGCGCGATGCTGTAATCAATACCGAAGGCGCTTCACTTGTAATTGCAGGTGCCGGTTCCGGAAAAACACGTGTACTTACCTACCGGATTGCCCATCTTATAGAAAAAGGAGTCGCTCCATCCTCAATACTTGCCCTCACCTTTACAAATAAAGCAGCCCGCGAAATGAAGGGGCGTATTGCAACGGAGGTTGGGAATAACGTTTCGAAGCATCTCTGGATGGGAACTTTCCATGCGATCTTCTCCAGGATTTTGCGCGCAGAAGCAGCGACCATCGGCTATCCAACTACTTTTACCATCTATGATACCCAGGATTCAAAGAGCCTGATTAAAGCAGTTATAAAAAGTCTTAATCTTGAGGACAATACCTATAAACCCGGAATAATTCTCAACCGTATTTCGACAGCAAAAAATAATCTTGTCACACCCGTAGCCTATCATCAAAATGCCCTTCAACGCGAAGCAGACCAGGCAGCCCGGATTCCGCGTACGAGTGAGATCTATCTTGAATACACGAAACGGTGCAAAAATGCCGGTGCAATGGATTTTGATGATTTATTGCTGCTTACCAATATTTTATTTCGGAACAATCCTGAAATTCTTGCAAAGTACCAGCAGATGTTCAAGTATATTCTGGTAGATGAGTACCAGGATACCAATTTCTCACAATACCTGATTGTCAAACGGCTGGCTGAAATGCATCACAATATTTGTGTCGTTGGTGATGATGCTCAAAGCATTTACTCCTTCAGGGGGGCAAGGATCGAAAACATCCTCAACTTCAAAAACGATTATCCCGGATACAATACGTATAAACTGGAGCAAAACTACCGCTCAACACAAGTAATCGTGGATGCAGCCAATAGTTTGATTGCCAAGAATAAGAATCAATTGCAGAAAACAGTCTTCAGCGAAAATGCCTTAGGCGATCGCATCAAAGTTCTGACTGCAATGAACGAACACGAAGAGGGTTATCTTGTGGCAAACGAGATATTCGACCATCGGATGAAGGAGCATGAAAACTACTCCGACTTTGCCATTTTATACCGGACCAACGCACAATCACGTGTATTTGAAGAGATTCTGCGGAAGCGAAATATCCCTTATAAAATATATGGCGGATTATCGTTTTACCAGAGAAAAGAAATCAAAGATATCCTCTCCTATTTCCGGCTCATCATCAATAAAAAGGACGATGAATCATTTAAGCGGATCATCAACTATCCGGCAAGGGGAATTGGTTCGACGACGCTTAACCGGCTTGAAGATGCAGCTTCGACCACAGGTTGCAGCATTTGGGAGGTTGCGACCTATCCTGAAAAAATGTTGTTAGCAGGTCTCAACGGGGGAGTCATCAAAAAAATAAACGAATTCACCCAATTGATCAGCAAATTCGCGGGGCAGTTTGAAACAACTGAAGCCTACGAAATGGCCAATAAAATTGCTTCCGAATCGGGAATTCTCACCGAACTTTACCAGGACAAATCACCAGAGAACCTGAGTCGTTACGAAAACACCCAGGAATTGCTCAATGCCATACAGGACTTTTCGTTGAATGCAAAGGAAGAAGGTATGCCTGCAGGTTTACAGGTATTTATGGAAGATGTGGCACTACTGACCGACCAGGATAACGACAAAGATGGAGATACTGACAAGGTAACCTTGATGACTGTTCATTCGTCGAAAGGGCTCGAGTTTAAAAATGTATTTATTGTAGGATTGGAAGAGAACCTTTTCCCTTCTGGTTTCTCGGGAACGCTTACCTTATCTGAGCTGGAAGAAGAGAGAAGACTCTTTTATGTTGCATTAACCCGTTCAGAGAAACAGGTTTGGTTGTCGTTTGCACAACAACGGTTTCGCTGGGGAAAGGCAGAATTTTGCAATCCAAGTCGTTTTATCGGCGAAATTGATCATCAGTACCTTGATATTCAAAACAGTCGTTCAATACCTCAATTTCGTAATCAGGAACTCAATGCAGACAGCAGCAACCGCCATCTTCAAAGAGATGAAACGAAATACCAGCCTCCGTTAAAACCAGTATCTCCGACACAAAGGATGCAAATCGCCAAAAGTGTTCTACCTTCCGGTTCCGTACCATTCGTGAGTGATGCTCCCGAGAAGATCCAGGTTGGAATGTTTGTTGAACATGAACGATTCGGACGTGGAAAAGTACTCAATGTAGAAGGAAAAATGCCAGATCTTAAAGCTAAAGTATTCTTTCCCAATGCGGGAGATAAGAATCTTCTCCTTAAGTTTGCAAAACTGAAAATTTCGGATGGGATGGATTAATATCCATTTAGATTTTAAAGTTGAAAGATTGACAAAGTATCCATGAAGGTCGTTAAAAACTTCATATAAACCAAAGATCAACAGAAAGCTATAGCACTTATTCATGTGTCCTTTAAAAAACAAAATACGGCACACGAAATACCGATTAAAACGATTAGCTTTGTAGATTCAAAATACCCCAAAGATCAGCACTATTGGTCTTTTTCGATAATTAATAAAAAGTGAACATGTTAGCACACGATTATAATACCCAGCGGAAAAAGATGAAGCTTCCCGAATACGGCAGAAGCATTCATAAAATGGTCGATCATATTATGCAGATCGAGAACCGTGAAGAGCGAATAATAGCCGCAAAAGCGGTGATTGACGTTATGGGAATGATGTACCCTTATCTGCGCGATATCAACGAATTCAAACACAAACTTTGGGATCATATCGCAATTATGTCTGATTTTAAGTTGGATATCGATTACCCTTACGATCTGCCAAAACCAGAAACTTTCATTGAAAAGCCAAGGTTGGTTCCCTACGAACAAAGCGATATGAAATACCGCCATTATGGCAAGATCATGGAAAATTTCATCGATGCAACTGCAAAGATGGATGATGAAAATCCGGCAAAAGCAACGAACACAGAGTTGTTAGCTAATCAGATGAAGAAATCCTACCTGATGTGGAATAAAGATGCCGTTGAAGATTCCAAAATCTTAAAAGATATGGTTGAACTATCACATGGTAAGGTAAAACCAAACCCTGAAATGCATTTGCAGGAGATCAACGATATTTTCAGACCACAACCTAAAAAAGGCAAAATCACCAATCTCTCGAACCAATCCAATCAGTCGAACGCTTCGCGCAAGCATAAGTAGCAATAATGGCAAGGTTTATAATTGAAGGTGGTTGCCGCCTCCATGGTGAGTTATCACCGCAAGGTGCTAAAAATGAAGCCTTGCAGGTGATCTGCGCAACATTACTCACTTCGCGGGAAATCACAATTTCAAATATTCCCGAAATCAGTGATGTGTTAAAGCTCATCGAAATTCTCAGAAACCTGGGGACAAAAATTGAGCGGATTGGGAAAGGGACCTTCTCTTTTCAATCAGATCACATTGATATCGATCACCTTAAATCACCTCAATTCTTTTCACAGGCAGGTAGTTTGCGTGGTTCACTGATGATTGTCGGACCAATGCTTGCCCGGTTTGGGATTGGAATAATTCCACAACCTGGTGGCGATAAAATAGGAAGAAGAAGGCTCGACACGCACTTTCGGGGTTTCGAAGCTTTAGGCGCCAAATTCACTTACGACATCCTTGAATCGTCCTATAGGGTTGAGGCCAAACAACTGAAAGGTTGTTATATGCTGCTCGATGAGGCTTCTGTAACCGGAACAGCCAATCTTGTGATGGCAGCAACTTTAGCCGATGGGATTACCACCATTTATAACGCAGCCTGCGAGCCTTATCTTCAGCAATTGTGCAAGATGTTAATCTCCATGGGCGCTAAAATTCAGGGGGTAGGATCCAATCTTTTAACAATCACAGGTGTTACTTCCTTAACGGGATGCACCCATGTTTTGTTGCCAGATATGATTGAAGTTGGCAGTTTTATCGGTCTTGCTGCAATGACCGCTTCGGATATTACCATTAAAAATGTGGGGTTCGACCAGCTTGGAATCATCCCCGAATCTTTCAGACGGTTTGGTATCGATTTGATCCGAAAAGGAGATGATCTGCATATTCCGGCACAGGAACACTACGAAATTGAATCGTTTATTGATGGTTCGATTCTTACCGTTGCCGATGCACCCTGGCCAGGATTAACCCCCGATTTGCTCAGTATTTTTCTTGTTATTGCAACACAGGCAAAAGGAAGTGTACTCATTCACCAAAAGATGTTCGAAAGCCGGTTATTTTTTGTTGACCGACTGATCGAAATGGGTGCACAAATTATTCTGTGCGATCCTCACCGTGCTACAGTAATTGGTCTTGACAAATCGCACCCGCTTCGTGGAACGAGGATGAGTTCACCCGATATCAGGGCCGGAGTAGCCCTGTTAATTGCGGCACTCTCGGCCAAAGGCAAATCGACAATCGATTACATCGAGCAAATTGACCGCGGCTACGAAAACATCGACCTTAGGCTTAATGCCATCGGCGCAAGGATTACCCGCGAATAATACCTGAGAAACAACAATTACAAATCATCAATTTATGAGACATTTAAAATCCGTTTTGCTCGTATTCTTATTTGCCCTGTTTACAATTCCGGCAAATAGTCAAACCATAGGAATTAAGGTTGGAAATAAAGCACCTGAAATAATTGAAAACTCTGTCAATGGTCAACCGTTGAAGCTATCTTCGCTGGCCGGAAAAATTGTATTGATAGACTTCTGGGCTTCGTGGTGCCGGCCATGCAGAAACGAAAATCCGTCTGTCGTTGCGGCCTACCAGAAATATAAGGAGGCAAATTTCACTGGTGGTAAAGGGTTTACAATTTACAGTGTATCACTTGATCGTGATGCAACAGCCTGGAAGAATGCCATTCAGGCCGACCATCTGACATGGGAAAGCCATGTTTGTCAACCAAATAATCCGGGAGATTATATTCGCAACTATGAAATCAATGCGATTCCATCCAGTTTTCTGATCGATGGCAAAGGAATTATTCTTGCTACGAACCTTAGAGGCGAAGACCTCGAACTAAAACTGGCATCACTGAAAAAATAATGATTACGCCATATCGTCTAAACTACCATTTGGCTGATTTATATCGACCAATTTGACAGCGACTTTGTGCGTAAATGTGCCATTTTGTCTATAAACAGGCAATTGGCAAAGTATTTGAGAGGAAACTAATGTACTCTTAAAGTTTGAGTAAAGACATATAAGAACCATTTTATAATTACGAAATTGAAGTTTTTTAAAGATAACGAAGCACGGATGAAAAAGAAGGAACATAAAGTGGATACAAAAGTTACGACTGAGAAAACGGTTGATTTAAATGCTGATAATCAAAAATCTGTTGAGAATCCAGAGACGGTTTCTGCCGATACTGATGACCAGAATGTACCTGTCGAAGAGTTACCGGCACCCGATGAAAAAACGATATTGGAAGAAAAAATAGTTGAATTGGAAGCTTTCAACAGGGATATTACAGATAAATACCTCCGCCTGTCAGCCGAATTTGACAATTACCGGAAACGGACACTTCGCGAGCGGATGGAACTGACAAAAACAGCTGCAGAATCAGTTATGTTGAGCATTCTGCCAGTGGTTGATGATTTCGAACGCGCGATGCATTCTATCGATCAAGGGATGGATTTTGAAGCCACAAAAGAAGGCATATTATTGATATATAATAAATTCAAAGAATTCAACAAACAAAACGGAATCACCGAGATTGAAGCTGTCGGGCAAACATTTGACACCGATTTGCACGAAGCACTGACAAAAATTCCAGCTCCATCCGAGGAGATGAAGGGGAAAATTATAGATGTAATTCAAAAAGGATATTATCTGAACGATAAGGTTATACGATTTGCCAAAGTTGTGGTGGGCGAATAACAAAAAACTGGTTAAAAACCTCACAATATACTGAAAATGG
Organism: Mariniphaga sp.; assembly: GCA_025363795.1. Lineage (GTDB taxonomy): Bacteria > Bacteroidota > Bacteroidia > Bacteroidales > Prolixibacteraceae > JAAFHB01. Next base: position 7,504 of record JANYLE010000149.1, read on the forward strand.
CTAAGAGAGATTTTTATGAAATCTTAGGGGTAAGTAAAGAAGCTACCGCCGAAGAGATCAAAAAGGCATACCGAAAAAAAGCGATTCAATACCACCCTGATAAAAATCCGGGAGATAAGGCATCCGAAGAGAAGTTTAAGGAGGCAGCCGAAGCTTACGAAGTACTGAGTAATGCCGAGAAAAAACAGCGTTACGATCAGTTTGGTCATGCCGGATTGGGCAACCAGGGTAATTACAGCGGTGGCGGTCGTTCGATGGATGATATTTTCTCCATGTTTGGCGATATCTTTGGTGGCGGCGGTTTTGGCGGCTTTGGAGGATTTAGCGGCGGCGGAAGAAGTCAGCAACGTGTGAACCGTGGTTCGAACTTACGTGTGAAGGTTAGTCTTGATTTGAGCGAGATTGCACATGGAGCGGAAAAGAAACTCAAGGTAAAAAAATATGTAACATGTACCACCTGTCACGGGAGTGGCGCTAAAGGGGCCAGCGGGTTTACAACCTGTTCAACCTGCCGCGGCTCCGGACAAGTTACGCGTTTAAGCAATACTTTCCTCGGACAAATGCAGACCACGTCTACCTGCCCGACTTGTGGCGGCGACGGAAAGATCATCTCTCACAAATGCGACACCTGTTACGGTGAAGGGATCATTCAGGGTGAAGAGGTGATCACCGTGAAAATTCCGGCCGGAGTAGCCGAGGGAATGCAACTTTCGTTGGAAGGCAAAGGAAACGGAGCCCGTCGCGGAGGTATTCCGGGCGATCTGCTGATCTTGATTGCGGAAGAAGAACATCCGGAACTGACACGTGATGAAAATGATTTGATCTACAACCTCTACCTGTCATTCCCGGATATTGCTTTAGGCCTGACGACGGAGATTCCTACAATCGACGGAAAGGTAAAAGTTAAAATCGAATCGGGAACGCAACCCGAAAAGATTCTCCGCCTTCGCGGAAAAGGTTTGCCTGATGTAAACGGATATGGAAAAGGCGATTTATTGGTTAAGATACATGCCTGGGTTCCTCAGAAATTGACCACCGAAGAACGCAAGACCCTCGAAAAACTCCAGACCTCGCCCAATTTTGTATCTCCGGAAGGCGAACAGGGCAAAGGATTTTTTGATAAGGTAAAGGACATGTTCGAATAACAGCACTATACAATCTATTTGATCAACGGAGCAAAATCAATAAAATGATATTGCTCCGTTTTTTTATTAATAACTATTCAAGTGGAAACTACCTGTCCAATGGAATGGACCAGATGAACATTTTTTATTTGACTTGTCCAAGGGGTTAGACGGTCATTAAATTTCGTATTTAACTCGTCTAAGGGGTTAGACGATCTGAATATTTCAAATTTGACTTGTCCAAGGGGTTAGACGGCTTTAATATTTCAGATTTAACTCGTCTAATGGGTTAGATGACATGAATATTTTAGATTTAACTCGTCTAAGGGGTTAGCCGACCTAAATATATTGAATTCGACTTGTCCAAGGGGTTAGATGATATATATATTTCAGATTTAACTCGTCTAAGGGGTTAGACGACATGAATATTTTGGATTTAACTCGTCTAAGGGGTTAGACGAACCTGTTATTTTGAATTAAACTCATCGAATAGCTATTTTCTTCTCAATTTTTCCGGGATGCTACAACCCGTTCAAATACCTGCAAAGCGGAAGAAGCGAACTGAATTTCGTGGTCTGCGCCTGGTGCTTGACGGTCCATTCGGGATAAACAACATCAATAAACACGACTGCTTCCTGGCCATTCGCAGCAGCCGAATCAATCACCTGGTAGCCGTTTCGTTCAACAGCCTTAATTGTCCAGTCCAACGCTATCCCGCTGCCGGTAACGAGTGCTTTTCGCTTGGTTTGCTTTCGGAACCTGAAATCACCTTTTTCGGGATCAAAATAAAGATGTTCGTTATGAAACAACGACTCGAAGTTGCCATTCAATATCAAATCCTCGGGTGCCCCCTGTTCTACAGATTCGTCCAGCATCAACCAGATCCGGTCAGACTCGGCAATAGCTGTCGTAAGGTCATGCGTCGAAAACAAAATGGTTTTTCCTTTTTCGCTGGCCAGCTCATGCAGAATATGGACAATCTCGTATTTATTCGAGAGATCAAGAAACGCGGTCGGTTCATCGAGCACAATCACATCGGTATCCTGCGCCAACGTTCGTGCAATCATTGCCTTTTGACGCTCGCCATCCGAAATATAATTGACCATGCGGTTTTCGTACCCCTGTAATCCCACAGATCGTATCGCCTCTTCCACAATATGGCGATCTTCGTCGACCAATTTTCCAAACCAATTGGTGTAGGGATAACGGCCTAGCGAGACGAGGTCAAAGACAGAAAGATTCGGAACACGGATAATCTCGGTCGAAACAAAACTCATCATCAACGCAAGCTCCTTTTCGCGGTAAGCATTGACCTGTTTTCCCCTGATCTGCACTTGGCCACCAGCAGAAGGCTGAAACCCGGCAATCGTCCTTAAAAGGGTGCTTTTCCCAACACCATTACCTCCGATGAGCGCAACCAGTTCACCCTTGAGCGCATAAACGGAAATACCTGACTTGACAACCTTCATCGAATTGGCTTTCCCTTTGTAGCCAATCGCGGCATCGTTTAATGCGATGATTTTCTCTTCCTGAATCATATCGTACCCATTTTTTGATTACGAATAATGATCCAGATTACGATCGGAATGCCCATTAAAGCCGTCACTGAATTCACTGGCAAGGTGTGTTCCGAGCCCGGAAGTTGAGAAATAATATCACTCACAAGCATCATCAATGCTCCGATTAAGATTGTTCCGGGGACCAGCAGAATATGCCGGGCTGTTTGTAAAACCATCCGTGCAATATGGGGAACGGCGATCCCGATAAACCCGATCGGGCCGCAAAAAGCGGTAATACTGCCGGCAAGAATACAGGTAGAAAGAAACACCATCCCACGAGCAAACCGGATATTCATACCCATGCTCCGGGCATAATTTTCTCCCAACAAAAAAGCATCGAGAAACTTCGAAGAGAGAAAAGCAATCGCGATTCCGACCAGGACCGAAGGGAACAAAACAGACAACTGAACGTTTGTTACACTTCCCAGGCTTCCCATCGTCCAGACAACAAACGACTTCAACATCGATTCGTTGCTGAAATACTGAAGGATATTGACAACCGCGGAGATGGCACTTGAGATTAAAATTCCCAAAATAAGAATGGTCATAATATCCTTTATCCGGGCCGAGATCATCACAATCACAAGCAGGATCAAGCCCGAACCTAACCATGCAGCTGCAACAATGCCCCACGAACTGACAGCAGAGACCATGCTTCCGCCAAGCAATCCACCCGTGCCCAACACGAGTAAAGCGACACCAAGACTTGCTCCTGAACTCACCCCTAAAATGTAAGGTCCTGCCAATGGATTACGAAAGACCGTCTGCATCTGTAATCCGGCCACTGACAAAGCGGCACCGGCCAGAATTGCGGTAAACGCTTTGGGAATACGAAACTGATTAATAATCAAAGCAACCTGTGTATCCGAGTTTTCGGGACGAAAAATTGCCTTCAGAATATCAGGAATCGAAATATAATATGATCCAACCAACAGATCCAACAAAAAAAAGATGGGCACCAACAGCGACAAAAGCAGCAGCAACTGAATACTTCGGCTATTTTTATTTATTACTACTTCTGTCACAACTATTCCATTCTTTTATAAAAATTAAAGACTTTTCCGCTATCACATTCAGGATGGAAGATCTTCACCAAATCGTCCAGAATCAAATCGGGTCGCACAACGCCGCGCTCCCAGTAATCGTTTCCACCGCCGGGACTCATCTGTAAATTGTTGTTAAATATACTCTTTTTCTTAACCTGGGAGAAAGCGGCAAAACGGCTATCCGTAGCAATCAATTCCTGAAGATTATTGACTGTACCACAATTGATCCAGTAATCGGCTTTGGCCGACCTGACGACTACTTCCTCCAATGATACGACAAAAGCTTCTCTTGAAGGGTTATCCCGCCAAAGAAATTCGCCCCCGGCATCACCAATTAAAGCCGCCAGGTTCGATTTACCCCCGGCCATCCACCAGGCATCTTTATAAGGCAAACCGGTCAAAACAACGGGATGCGTTTTAACTTCAGCAACCTTCTGCTTAATCTCTTTATAATTTTTCTCGATGTGTGAAAAATAGTCGGCCGCTTCCTGGTCTTTGTTGTAAAATGCACCTACAAATTTGATCCACTCGGCCTTGGCCAAAGGGGTCGCTTCGAGGTACTCTCCATTTAGGATGACATTTAGTCCAAGGTCACGAAGTTTGTTGATAAACCCGGTGACCTCTCCTCCTACCCCATATGCCATGATCAGATCAGGCTTTAAACTAAGAATCAGTTCATAGTTAATTCCCTGATCGTATCCAACATCTAAAACCTTTTTGTCAGCTACTGCTTTTAATACATCTGGATCTGAAACAAAACCAGCACCTGAAAGGGCTTTTAGCGAAGGAATTTCCTTTAGTGCACTTAAAAAACCAATGTGTGACGTTGAGAGGCAAATCACACTTTTGATGGGAGTTCTGATTATTTGTTTTCCTTTTAATTCATCAGGGATATCCTTATTGCGATCAACCAGATAATACTCAAAACTAACCCCGGAAGATTGCTGCCACGGATCGATAATAGTAATCTTGCGGAATTTTCCATTATCGCTGATCGTAAAGCCTTTGGCATAACTAACCGGCAACATTAGACCTTTGGCTGTCAGATCTGACTGCTTTTTCGTGCCGGGAGCACAACTCAATACTCCCCAGATCAGAAGAGGGAAAAGGAAAATAATTATTCTGGACATTCTAAAAATTTGCCCAAAGTTAGTTGATCAGGATTAATAAATTGGCTCTTTTTCCAATCTTCTGGGTACAAAATAGGCAAATAAAAGTCATTGGTCAAAAGCCGATAATCTGCTGTCGAAGTAATTCTTATAATTAATTGGATTTCTTGACAACGATCTTAATCACCTGCTTTGCACTAACGGTCTCAACTGTCAGAAAATAAACACCTGTGTGATAATGCCCCATTGAAATTTCCCTTGGAGTATTCGAAAGCAACCGCTCATCGGTAAATAATTTATGACCAAGAATATCGTACAAGCTGATAACGCAATACTCTTCAGCGCCCTTATTTCGGAGCAGAATGTAATCGGTATTGACCGTTAACGGATACAGAACTTCGAATTTTTGCGCGTCATCGACGACAGGCGTGTTGTCAATTGCCAAAGTATTCTGGCAGCCGTTGGCATTAATCAGCAGGGAGGTTGAAATTCCCAATTCAGGAATCCAATAAAAAGGTTTCCAACCACCGTTGTACCTGGCAAACGCATCATTAGCACTATTTTTAAGACGACCAAGTGTATTATAAACAGCAAAGGTGTCGGTTGGATTAGAATAGTTGATATCAAATCCAATGAAATAGTTCTTTTGGATAACAATCGGATTATCGAGAACGATATGATTCATCTTCTTCTCACTCAGTAAGCTAAATGGCAAATCCATTACAACCAGTTCGCTGCCAGGAAGACCGCTTATGATGTCTTCACCATAGATCTTCATTGTTATCTTACTGTTCAGATTGGAAACCGTTGAGTAAACTCTTGCGACACCAATTGAAACGGATGAGAGCAATGTCTGACTGGTTTTCCCGAACCGTTCGGCATAACCATTTATCCTCAAACCATTATGACCAGATTTATAACCACCCGATTGATTGGAAACCTTTTGCAAAGTGAAGACTTCTCCATCCACCGCATTTGTGAATAGCGAGCAGGAATCGCTACCAAAGGGATTAAGTCCGGCAAGCTCAGTAGCACCAGTATTATTGGGATCTAACCAGACCTTAAGTTGCAGATCGCTGGTTTTGTAATAATCCCATTGTTTATTAAACATTGCAAACAAGTCATTGGTTGGAGTTTTGCAAGTGGATGATCCACCGGTCAATGTTCCAACTAACAGTTTATTCTGATTCAATAAACCGCAACCCGAAGAACCTGCTTCGGTAGTTCCAATTTCCCATCGCCCGATTATCCAAAAACCCTTGCTGATAAAATC
>JANYLE010000292.1 GCA_025363795.1 Mariniphaga sp.
ATCACCACCCGAACCTATTCCGCCTGTGACATAGTATTTGGTACTTAAAAGGTCGTTCCAGATTTTATCAATGGCATTTTTATAGGAATAATCTCCCGTAAGCGCCGAGACATCGGCCATTCCGGCATACATATAAGTGGCACGCACAGCATGACCAACAATTTTATCCTGCTCAACAACAGGAATATGTGCCTGATTGTACTCTTTACCGTTCTTTCTGCAATTGAGAAAAAACTTAGCCAGATTCAGGTAACGCACCTCACCCGTAATCCTGTAAAGTTTGGATAAACCCATTTCGATCACCTGGTGTCCGGGATAATAGGTCAACTTGCCAACGCCAAAATCGTGATCGACGAGGTTGGCACTTTTTATCGCAACATCGAGTAACGTTCGTTTGCCCGTTGCCAGGTAATGTGCATAGGCTGCTTCGTAAAGGTGACCCAGGTTATACAACTCATGACTTAGTTCAGGATCTTTTTCCCAACGTTTCTTCCCCGCCCAGGGATGAAGGTGCAGCGAATCGATGGTGCGGTTGGTATACAGATAACCATCAGGCTCCTGGGCAAGACGGATATAATTGATCAAGGTATCGATCCGGGATTCCAATTTGGCATCAGGGTTAGTCTGGATCGAGTAACTGGCGCCTTCAATAATCTTATAGAGGTCCGAATCATCGAAAGGAAATTCAGACTGGAACTTCCCATTTGTGAGTTTGGCTGCAATCTTGAAGTTTTCAACCCTGCCTGTTTTGTAACACTGGTCGATAGCAATGGGGATGGTAACCTTCTGATTCAGTTCTATGCGCGGTGCCCAGAAATGATCGGTCACTTTAACCTGTGTAAAGCTGACAGGCTGAATAGGATAATCCCTTGCAGGCTGATGTTGGCCCATCGAAAAGTTGGAAACAAGGGAAAACCCGGAACAAATCAGGAACGGGACGATTAATTTTCGCGTAACATTCATTGAGACAGGAATTAGAAGTTGAAGAATTAGTTGTAAAACGCGAACTGATCAGCCGCGCTTTATTGCGCAATAAAAGTAATAAATACTTTATATATTCAGAAAATCTTTTTCCGTAGAAATATGGAATTCTTAGTTTGTTAGTATTAATCCCGTTCCGGACATTCTTTACAATGATGAACAGCAAAACAACCACTAATCATTACGTTATATCTTAATGAAATTCAAAGATCTGCCACAAAATCATTTGGAACCTGGAAGTAAAAAGAAGCATTAACAAATATAGATAAGCCCCCACCCTATTTCATCTTTCTGACGCGCACCTTAATGGTTGTATCTTTTAATAAATCAACCAATAATTGGGGATTGGTATCACCGTAATGATAAGGATAGAGGATGGCCGGCATAAAACTACGGGCAGCATCGGCAGTCATTTGAGGTGTCATTGTATAAGGCAGGTTCATCGGGAGAAAAGCGATATCGATGTTTTTCAGCTCCTTCATTTCGGGTATGTTTTCGGTATCACCACCAATGTAAATGTTCTTTCCGCCGTAGCTGATTACGTAGCCGTTCCCGTTTCCTTTCGGGTGATAAGGGTTTCCATCGCGCTTGTTTACAATATTGTAGGCAGGGACAGCTTTCACGGAGATATCTCCGAAAGATTGTACGTCACCATTCAAAAGCACCATTGCGTTATCAACCTGACCACTGCAACTCTTGCTGACCACTGTTTTAGTCTGGGGTGTGGTAATCAAGGCCAACGCTTTTTTATCAAGATGATCACCATGTTCATGGGTTATGAGAATCAGATCTCCTTTGGGAAGGGCAGAATAGTCGGCTTCGCGCGAAACGGGATCGACATGGATAACCGTTTTGCCGGCTTCGATCATCAACGTTCCGTGACCGATAAAAGTGATCACCAGGTTACCTTTAGCTGTTTTGAAGGTGTCTTTTTCAAAAGTCTTCATCGAATTAGTAGTTTGGGTATTGCCAATAAATCCAATAAAAAGCATCACGAGTAGGGGAATGATTGTCTTTATCATCTTTCGGAGTAGTATAAAGTGAAAAACGAAAGTAATAAAAAAGGATAACCAAATGATTATCCTTACTATAAAAATAGGTTCAATTTATTCAGGCTGATGCCCCTGGTGGGTACCACGGTCGCGATGAATAAAGAGTTTCTTCTTTGTTGGCGTACCTGATCGCTGGGTATTATTAGGTTTTCCGACTGGTCTGCGGCCAAATCGCTGTGCACTCGAAGGATTATATATCGGTGCTTCGCCAAAATCAGCAGGAAGCGGAATCTTCATGATATCACGTTCAATTAAATCCTCGATTTTTTTGAAATTGTGCTGGTCAAGATCGGAGATCAGTGTAATTGCAACACCTGAATTCTGCGCACGGGCTGTACGTCCGATACGATGGACATAATCTTCAGGATCGCGCGGAACATCATAGTTCATCACCAAGTCAATATTGTCGATATCAATCCCACGTGATACAATATCAGTTGCCACAAGAATCTGTGTTTCCCTGTTTTTAAACCGGAGCATTACCTCTTCACGCTCTTTCTGTTCAAGATCCGACAACATCCCATCGGCTTTAAAGCCCATTCTTCTCAAATCGCGGACAAGACCATTTACATTGATCTTACGTGAAGTAAAAATAAGGACACTCTTGTAATCGGTTTTCCCTTTGAGCAAGCTTTTTACCAATGCCACCTTCTGATTTTCATAAACCATGTAGGCTGCCTGAACAATATTTTCAGCAGGTTTTGAGATGGCAATATTCACACTTTCAGGGTTACGAAGAATACCTTCGGCCAACTTCCTGATTTTGGATGGCATTGTAGCCGAGAACATCAAAGTCTGACGGTCAACAGGCAATTCGCGTACAATACGCATAATATCATCATAGAAACCCATGTCTAGCATACGGTCAGCCTCATCGAGGATCAAATGCTTGATGGTGCTAAAGTCTGAATATTTCAAGTTAATATGCGACAGTAGCCTTCCTGGTGTGGCGACAATAATATCGGCACCCTGTATAAGTGCAGCTTTTTGCTGGTCGAAAGCGGCACCTTCGCCACCGCCATAGACAGCCACTGAGGTCGCGCCGCAAAAATAGGAGAACCCTTCGATCTGCTGATCAATCTGTAAGACCAATTCCCGTGTTGGGGCAATGATCAGTGTATTAATACCTGCATTTTTCTTTAACGAAATGCGGTTCAAAACGGGCAACAGGTAAGCTGCCGTTTTTCCCGTGCCGGTCTGCGCACAGGCAATCAGATCCTTCCCTTCCCAGATCACTGGCATAGCCAGTTCCTGAACCGGGGTACATTCCTCGAATCCCATGGAGTCAAGACCTTCCATGATCGAAGGACTAAAATCAAACTCTTTAAATTTCAAATTTTTATTGATTTAAATTGTATTCACTTTCTATTCAACGTATAAGACCAATCCTTTAAGATACTCACCCTCCGGGTGATAGATATTTATTGGATGATCAGCCGGCTGCGACAACTGGTGCAAAATGCGCACATTTCGTTTAGAAATGGCAGCAGCCGAAAACACAGCTTCGCGAAAGTTTGTTTTAGTTACGACCTGCGAACAGGAAAACGTAAATAAAATTCCACCCGGACGAATCTGCTGAAACGCCCTGCTGTTTAATTTTTTATACCCTTGTAACGCCTGACTCAAAACATTTTTATGCTTTGCAAAAGCAGGCGGATCAAGAATAATCAGATCGTATTTATCTTTAATATCGTGCATAAAATCAAACGCATCCGCGGCAAAGGCCTCATGCCTTTTATCTCCGGGAAAGTTTAGTTCCACGTTCTTGTTGGTCATTTCGATCGCCTTTACCGAGGAATCAACCGAATGAACCAGGTTGGCTCCTCCGCGCATGGCCGAAAACGAAAAGCCACCCGTATAGCAAAACATGTTCAAAACATCTTTGCCAAAAGCATACTGGCTTAATAACTTCCTGTTTTCACGCTGGTCAACGAAAAAACCGGTCTTCTGCCCTTCTTCCCAATCTACAAGAAACCGGTTGCCATCTTCCATCACCTCAAGGGTCGTCTGTCCACCGAATAAGTAGCCATCAACGGGTTCAATGGAAGCTTTGAAAGGGAGGGTCTTGGAACTCTTATCATAAACCGCTGTAAGAAGATCGCCAAGGACAATTTTCATCGCCTCAACCAGCATTTCGCGAATCACCCACATTCCAACTGAGTGAGCCTGCAAAACAGCCGTACCATTATAAAAATCGACGATCAGTCCAGGCATCCCATCGCCTTCGCCATGAATCAACCTGAAAACATTTGTCCCTTTCGTCGAAGTCAATCCAATCCTTTGCCGAAGGTTAAAAGCAGCCTGGATTTTATCGCACCAGAATGCCAGATCAGGTTCGACATCCTTAAAGGCGAAAATCCGGACAGCAATAGAGCCTATCCCGCAATGGCCTACGCCTAAAAAACGGTCATCACTGGCGTGAACCGTAACAATATCTCCTTCTTCCACGCCGCCTTCAATGCGATCGATGGCACCCGAAAATAACCATGGGTGGAACCGAAGGATCGATTCTTCCTTCCCCTTTTTTAAAACGACTTTGCTATATTTCGACATGTTGTATTTTAATTTTGCTGGCAAGCAGATGTGGATTACTCCGCCGGATTAGCGTCTGCAATTATTGGTTCGGGTTCAATAAAAGCACGTTCCAAAGGAGTTACCAATAACCGTTTATATATTTCGCACGAAACCCAGGCATCTGTAGCTCCGTAAATCAATTGTTGCTCTGTTAATTCAGGTGCATCCCAATTGGTAAGTCTTTGCGACTTGGATATTTTAAAACCCAAAACAATAGCCGAAAGTTTCTTCAGACTAAAATTCTCGATTCCGTAAGTTTTAACAAGGTCCTGAAGTTCAATAAACCCGGAAGGTTTGAAAGCTGCTATTTTTTGTAATATTTTAATATCATCACGGATTGCAACACCAATTTTCAGAATATTGGGTGATGCGAGGACTTTGATCAATCCGGCCGGAAGACCGGTTTTATTGATCCGAAACAGAAATGCCTGATCGGAGGTTGACAACTGGAGTAACGATACCGGAAAAGTCTGACCCTTTTTAAATGCGGGACGGGTTTCGGTATCAAATCCCAAAATCGTCTGCTTTGCAAGATAAGCTAATGCTTTTTCCAAATCCTCGGGGTTCTCCACAACGTGAATAACACCATCGTATGCTGAAAGTGGCAATTCAGCTAATTCATCGTTGGAAATACATTTTTTTAATGTGTTAAAACCCTTATTCATTTTATTTTATATCTAATTCAAATGGCAAAAGCCGCCATTTTATTCACTGTCATCTTCGACAGGTTTTTCGTCTGATTCTTCAAGATCTGAATCACTGTATACCAGGTTATGAATGGCCCGCATCCCGTTAACCAACTTTTGTCCCCAATACTGCTCGAAATTATTGTGACATTCCCAGAGTGCATCATTCATCACCTCCAGTGTTCCGATCCGGTATGACAAAATAAAATCCTTCAGGTCCTGGTACACATCAGCAATATTTTCCGAAATACTTGCTTCAATCGCCAGGTCACTGTATTGTATCGAAGGATCGAAAACTTCATGATAAGCATCGAACTGCCCGAATTTTGCTTCAAGCTTGTGCAAAATGAAATTGTAATCTTCCTCACTTACAAACTTTTCGGGTGCATCATCCGACATTTCAATATCGGGCTCGGGAAGCAAGGCGACTTTCAGATAAAGCAGCGGAAATAACTTCTGTACCCGGGTAATAAAATCTTTTCGCGGAAACTGATCGACAGCTTCAACAAACGAACAAAACTCATTGGCAACAGTGGCAAATTCGATGACATTCTTCGAATAAACCACTTCCGTGAAAGGTTCTTTACTCATTAACAATCCTTTTGTTTTGAAGAATTTCAGGCAAAGGTAATCAAAATCCCGAAAGAGAAGGTGATTTTGCCTATTATTGACCTTTAGAATTGAGGGTTAACAGCCCGTTTGAACTCATTTTCAGGATTCCGTTGTCAAGCAGCCAGCGCGAAACTTTCACAACGACCGTTTCCGGTTCGTTGATCTTTTTTACCAGCTGATTAATCGAAATACTTTCAGAACCAAGAAGTTTGTGAATTGCTCCCGAAATCCGGCTAAAATCGGCAAATCTGATGCCCGATTCATGATCGCCAACGCACACATCACATGAACCACATGGTTCCGAATCGTATTGACCGAAATACTCAAGCAGTACAACACTCCGGCATTTATTCTCATTTGAGGCATAATCGATTACGGAATCGACCTGCTGCTGATATTTGACTTTCCGGTGTTGATAGTTATCCGCGCTGATCCGAATCCTGTTCGTATCCAGCCGCTCCGTTTCATATACGATTACAGGTGTTTTCTTCCGCGGGATAAAATCGATGATCTTCATTTGTGCCAACAGCTTGAACTGCTGATAAACAAAATCCTCTGTCATATTTGAGCGTCTTGCCAGGAGCGCCTCATCAACATTTACAAAATCGGTGAATACCCCCGTATAAGAACGAAGAATCAGCTTAATAAATGCGTCAAGCTCTGCATTCCCCAATTGTATTTTATAAAGATCATCCCGCCTGACGGTGAACAGGATGCGTGAATAATTGTCGACATTCTCGACATACGAAAGGTATTCCTGTCGCTCCAGAAGTTTCAGGCTATGGTAAACCGCGTTGATCTGGAATCCAAATCTTTTCGAAAAATCTTCGATCCGGAAACCAAATACGCCCCCCTTCCCGCTCCCAATTGCAACCATGAGGAAATTCGAAATTGAATCGTAAACAGAACGGATAACTTCAATAGCAGGAAAACTGTCGGTTACCATTTTATGTAACCTTCGTTTGTCAGTGCTGTTATAGAGGAGGACAGCAACCGACTTCTTCCCATCACGTCCGCCCCTTCCCGCTTCCTGAAAATAAGCTTCCAGCGAATCCGGCAAATCAAGATGGATAACAAACCGGACATCCGGTTTATCAATTCCCATTCCAAATGCATTGGTCGCGACAATGACACGCGTTTCGCCGCTCATCCATTTATCCTGTTTTTGACTCCGCAGATCGGGCGCAAGTCCGGCATGGTAATAATCGGCCGCAATATTTTGTTGTTGAAGTGCCTGAGCGATTTCGCGTGTTTTTTTCCGGCTTCTCACATACACAATACCTGTTCCTTTTGACTTCTGAATGGTATCGGTCAGGTATCCCATTTTATCCTCCTTATCCCGAACCAGGTAAATAAGATTCTCGCGCCTGAAACTGGTCTGCAGCACATTCTTCGCCTTGAACAACAGCTTATCCTGGATATCATCCACCACTTTCTGCGTTGCCGTTGCCGTTAATGCAAGAACCGGGACTTCAGGGAAAAGGGTCCGCAGATCGGATATTTTAAGATAGGAAGGGCGGAAATCGTAACCCCATTGCGAAATGCAGTGAGCCTCGTCAATCGTAATCAGGTTAAGCTTCATCTTCACGAGGTACTCTTTAAACTTTTCTGATCCGATTCGCTCGGGCGAGATGTACAAGAACTTATAATCACCGTAGATGGCATTGTTCAGTGCAATATCAATCTCGCGGCTTGTCATTCCCGAATAGATGGCCAATACTTTGATTTTCTTCGATCTCAGGTTTTGGACCTGATCTTTAATCAGGGCAATCAATGGTGTAATAACCAAACACATCCCTTCCGTAGCCAGGGAGTAAACCTGGAATGTAATTGATTTTCCACCACCCGTTGGCATCAGGCCAAGCGTATCTTTATGGTCAGCCACCGAGCGGATAATATCCTCCTGCAACGGACGAAATCCGTCATATCCCCAGTATTGTTTTAGTATCTCGTGGATGCTGTCCATTGAATGCGCTTCGCTGATCATGTGTTAAAAATAGGCACCGTAAAGTTATTTTAAAATGGCATACATTTCAGTTCATTAAAGTGTGGTTTTGCTTTATCCGTTTTCGCATTGTATCTTTACAAGGTTAAAGCACAAATCGTTTCAATACTTAATGTTGGTTGAAAATTAATAATGGATTTCTGCAAATTTTAATGCCATGCAAACACTGACAATTGAACTTACCGGGTGTAACTCCTTAAAAGCCTTACAGGATTTGGAGCAAAAGGATTTGATACGGATATTAAAAGAACCTGAAATAAATTCGTACTGCTTACCTGGCGAACCCATTACTGACGAAGATTTTAGAAAATGGGTGGCGTATACCGAAAACGCACCAACTTTAAGTTTAACTGAAGCGAAACAACGATGGGCCGATCAAAAGACGAAGCTCCAAAAGCTTATTCGTTAAGGATAACCGAACACGCTTTACAGAACATTGATCATATTACGGGATTTATTGCCTTTATCAGGCATGAACCATTAAATGCCATTCGTGTAGGTGATAAGATTTATAAGACGATAGATCGTATCGTAAAGAACCCGCTCGCCTTTCGCGAATGCGAAGAAATCCCCACCAGGAATAAAATTTACAGAAAAGCTGTTTGCCTCAGCTGGCTGATCATTTACAAGATAGCATCTGCCGAAATAGTAATCCTCGGTATTATCCATACCCATCGAAGACCCTCAAGGATTAAAAATATTCTAAAGGCAAAATAAAAACGACGACAATCGTGGAATTAGGATTTTAGAGTACCAATTAATATATTTGTAATGAAGCATTATCAAAAAAAGTACATTTATGTAGTATCCTAAGGCATAGAATTTCGTTGCATTTTAAACTATTGAATCATGAATTTACAGTATATTTCAGATAGCAAAGGAAAAACCACAGGAGTTTTCGTGCCCATACAAGACTGGCAGTACCTGAAAAAAAAGTACAAAGGTCTGGAAAATGAAGAACAGACTTTTGACATACCCGAATGGCACAAAGCTATTATTGATCAGCGGTTAGCTGCTTACAAAGCAAACCCGACTGATGTAATTGACTTTGACTTGGCTTGCGATGATATTGAAAAAGAGCAATGAAGTATAAAACCGTTATCCTGCTTACAGCCAAAGAAGATTTACAGAAAGCTGCAAAATGGTATAACCAGAAACAACCCGGACTTGGGATAGAACTGGTAGCAAGATTACGTGCACGATTGTAAGAACTTCAAACCAACCCGTTTACTTGCCAAATAAGATATTCCGAGGTACATACGGCATTAGTAGAACAATTCCCGTACATGATCCATTACATTGTGGACCAACAAAATAAAACTATCGTTGTTATTTCAATTTTGCATACAAGTCAAAATCCCAGTATGTGGAATGATCGTTTAAAATAATTGGGCTTCGTGCTCATATACCCGTAAAACAAGTTGGGTAGCCGGATAATTTCGGGTTTAGGTACCGGTTCCATCAAAAAGCCTACTAGTTGTCCTATTCCCTATTTCCAGAAAAGCCATCATCTTTTAATAGGGTATTTAAACGGGATCGCATGACCTCCTGTTTTTCCATATTTAACCATAAGCGACAGACATAAGGACAAAACTGATCACCAACACCCCGGAACTGCAGGCGAAACTGTCAAAACAATCCGCTAACCTCGCAGAACGGGTCGCTTACCTCACAGCGTTAGGCACTAACCTGTTTGAACACCACTCAAACTTGACAGAGCGGCAAGTATAGCGGGAAGAACGCCCCGCTAACCTCGCAGAACGGGTGGCTTACCTTACCGTGTTAGACACTAACTTGTTAGAACGACGCACAAACATGACAGAGCGGCAGGCAAACATGACAGTGTTTCAGGTGAAGCGGGCAGAACGACCCGCTAACTTCGCAGAACGGGTTGCAAATTTGATAGAACGACGCACAAACCTGACCGGGAACAGAAAAATCATGTTTGTCTGTAATCTCATTCAAATTCAACCTACAAATTTCGCTTGATGTTCTTATATTTGCGTATCAATGTCTCACTCAAAAATCCTCTGCCATGTCATTTATTTCAGATAAGGTTTTAATCGAAGGTCTTACTTTCGATGATGTGCTCTTAATACCCGCTTATTCTGATGTACTTCCGCGAGATGTTAACCTGTCGTCAATGTTTACGAGAAACATCCGTTTAAATACACCCATCGTATCTGCAGCTATGGATACTGTCACCGAATCGAAGATGGCCATTGCTATGGCGCGTGAAGGTGGAATTGGGGTGATTCACAAAAACATGACGATTGAAGAGCAGGCAAAACAGGTTACGACTGTTAAGCGGGCTGAAAATGCGATGATCATCAACCCAATAACAATATCGAAAGAGAAAGTTGTGGCCGATGCACTTCAACTCATGGAGATCTACAAAATCGGAGGAATACCTGTGATTGACGATGCGAGACACCTTGTCGGAATCGTCACTAACAGGGATCTGCGGTTCGAAAGAAATCTTGCCAGGCCGATCTCCGAGGTGATGACTTCCAAAAACCTGATCACGACAGACATCAGTACGACACTCGAGAAAGCAACGGAGATTTTCAAAAACTATAAAATCGAAAAGCTTCCTGTTGTAGACAAGAACAATAAACTCGTGGGGCTGGTCACCTTCAAAGATATCACCCAGGCGAAAGACAAACCCCTGGCATGCAAGGATGAAAAGGGCCGGTTACGAGTTGCAGCCGCTGTGGGAATCAACTACGATACAATGGACAGGATCGATGCTTTAATTCTGGCTGAGGTTGATGCGATCATTATTGATACCGCACATGCCCACACTTTGGGAGTGCTTGAATTGCTTAAAAAAGCCAAAAACAAAGATCCTGATAAAGACTTCGTAGTAGGGAATATTGC
>JANYLE010000182.1 GCA_025363795.1 Mariniphaga sp.
GTGACGCTTCCTGGCTCAATGTCCACCAACGGGAAAGGCGATGATATTACCATGGACACCAAATGGACCGGACAGATTGTAGATAGTTCATTTTATAAAAGTCCGGAATATGCCAAATACCGTGAGCCCGGAAATATCAAAATCCCGTTTTGGCTGCAATCGGTCAAACACTACCAGGGAGCTGCATGGTACCAAAAAGAGGTCACTATTCCTGCAAATTGGGAAGGACAAAATATCGGGTTATTTCTCGAACGTTGCCACTGGGAAAGCCGTTTGTGGGTAGATAACAAGGAAGTTGGAATGAGAAACTCATTGGGTACGCCACACATTTACGATCTAACGACTTTGCTCACTTCAGGGAAGCACACCCTCACTGTTTGTATCGATAACCGAACCAAAGAGATTGATCCGGGACTAAATTCACATAGTATTTCCGATCATACCCAAACCAACTGGAATGGAATGGTTGGACAATTGTTCCTCGAAGCACGTCCCTTGGTAAATATTCGCAACATTTCAGTTTTCCCCGATATTCAGAACAAAAAAATTAATGCCAAAATCAATGTAAAAAATCCAACTGCAAACGCAATCAAAATCAAACTGAATATCAGCGCAAGCGGGGCAAGTGCACCTAAAGAACTATCAGTTGATTTCGACCTGCTCCCCGGCAATAATATCCTGTCTGTGAATTATCCGATGGGCAGCGACATGAAACTTTGGAACGAATTTCATCCCAATCTTTACAAACTGACTGCCGTTTTAGCCGATCCAGCAACAAAAAATACAGATACTTGCCAGACCAACTTTGGAATGCGTGAGTTTAAAGCTGTCGGCAAACAACTTCAGATCAACGGTCAGCCAACCTTTTTGCGCGGGACACTTGAATGCGCCATCTTCCCGAAAACAGGTTATCCGCCAACTTCTACCAAAGAATGGCTGCGCATTTTCAATATCTGCCGTGCTCACGGGCTCAATCACATGCGTTTTCACTCCTGGTGTCCGCCAAAAGCGGCCTTCGATGCTGCCGATCAGACTGGTTTTTATCTTCAGGTGGAATGCTCTTCATGGGCCAACCAATCCACTACGATCGGCGATGGAAAACCGTTTGATAAATACCTATATGAAGAGAGTCAGCGTATGGTGGAAACCTACGGAAACCATCCCTCTTTCTGCATGATGTTGTATGGAAATGAGCCTGCCGGAAAAAATCATATTCCATTCCTGACCGAGTTTGTAAGTTTCTGGAAAAACAAGGATAGCCGCCGCATTTATACTTCCGGAGCAGGATGGCCAAATCTGGATGTTAACGATTACCTGAGTACTGCCAATCCGCGAATTCAGGGTTGGGGTGAAGAATTAAAGAGCATCATCAACGGAGCTGCTCCAACAACCGATTACGATTGGTCCAACAAGATTGCAACATTCAAACAACCCGTGGTAAGCCACGAAATTGGCCAATGGTGCGTTTATCCTGATTTTAAAGAGATTGCCAAATACGATGGTGTGGTTCGCGCAAAGAATTTCGAAATCTTCCAGGAAACATTGAAAGAACACGACATGGAACAGCTGGCTGACAGCTTTTTGTTGGCATCCGGAAAATTGCAGGCAATTTGCTATAAAGCTGATATTGAAGCGGCTTTACGCACTCCGGGTTTTGGCGGTTTTCAGTTGCTCGATCTGCACGATTTTCCAGGACAAGGAACTGCCTTAGTCGGTGTTTTGGATGCATTCTGGGACGAAAAAGGATATATTTCACCAAAGGAATACAGCCGTTTCTGTAACTCAACGGTTCCGCTGGCACGACTGAAAAAACTTGTTTTCACCAACAATGAAACTTTTGAAGCTGCGATTGAAGTTGCTCATTATGGTGAAGCACCATTGACGGCCTGCACACCCGAGTGGAAAATTACCGACATGAGCGGGAAAACCATTCAGTCGGGCAAATTAATCCAAACTGATATTGCTTTAGGCAACTGTATTCAACTGGGAAAGGTTGCTGTTCCACTTGGATCAGTTACTTCACCTAAAAAATTAACGCTTGAAGTTTCAGTCAGTTCATTTTCGAATAGCTGGGATTTTTGGGTTTATCCAGCAAAAAATGTGACGGTTTCAGGTACAGAAAAGATAAAGGTGGTGACAGCACTCGATCAATCGACTCAAACCTTTCTGCAACAGGGTGGCTCAGTATTACTGACCCTGAAAAAAGGAACTTTAAAACCTGAATTTGGAGGTAATATTGCCATTGGCTTTTCGTCAATTTTCTGGAATACAGCATGGACAAGAGGACAAGCGCCTCATACGCTGGGAATTCTCTGCAATCCAAACCATCCGGCATTGACCGATTTCCCAACCGAATACCACAGCAACTGGCAATGGTGGGATGCAATGAGCCATTCAGGCGCTATCAACCTGACCAGTTTCCCTAAGGAAATAAAACCAATTGTTCGCGTGATTGATGACTGGTTTACCAACCGACCGCTGTCATTGTTGTTTGAGGCAAAAGTTGGCAAAGGGAAAATCCTTGTTTCCGGAATTGATTTTACGATGGACCTGGACAAGCGCCTGGAAGCAAAACAACTACTATTTAGTTTAAAGCAATACATGGCCGGAAATCAGTTTAATCCGAAGGTAGAACTAGGCGTCGATAAGTTAAATGGGCTTATAAAATAATTTTTAGAACTATTTAAAATGAAAAGGAAATCAATTGTTTATGTTTCAGCACTGACATTTGCCTTTTTACTGTCATCAGTGCCAAGCACATCGTATTGCGCTGAAAAGGGGAAGAGCTTTTCTCCAACTGATTCAGAAATGCTCACCCCTCATTCATTACCTCAACCCCGCATCAACGGCCCATTGGTTTATGGTTGCCGTCCGGGAAACCCATTTTTATACCGGATTCCATGCCAGGGTGAACGCCCAATCACTTTTTCGGCGAAAGGTTTGCCCAAAGAACTGAAACTCGATCCTTCAACCGGCATTATCAAAGGGAAAACACCCGCAAAAGGAGAATACCTGGTTGTAATTCAGGCAGTCAATTCAAAAGGCAAGAGCAAACGGGTTTTTAAGATCGTCGCAGGTGATCGGTTGGCACTCACTCCTCCTATGGGCTACAATCATTGGTACGCACATTACGACCGGATCACGGATAAAATGATGCGCGATGCTTCTGATGTGATGATCAAAAGTGGGATGGCGGATGTCGGATATCAGTATGTAAACATTGACGATTGCTGGATGAATGCCCCAAAAAATAATGATCCACTGCGTGTTGGTCCATTACGGGATGAAAAAGGAAATATAATTCCCAACCAACATTTTCCTGATATGAAAGGTTTGACTGATTACATTCATTCAAAAGGTCTAAAAGCAGGAATCTACACTTCACCGGGAACTTTAACCTGCGGGGGTTTTACCGGCGCATGGCAACATGAAGAACAGGATGCCCGGCAGTTTGTAGCATGGGGTTTTGACTTTCTGAAGTACGACTGGTGTTCATATGGAGAGATCGCGGGAAAAGACAAAAGCCTCGAAGCTTATAAGAAACCGTACCGTCAAATGGGAACAATCCTGAAATCTCTTGACCGCGATATCGTTTTTAACCTTTGCCAATATGGTATGGGAGGCGTTTGGAAATGGGGTGGTGAGGTTGGAGGTCATTGCTGGAGGACTTCCGGAGATTTGGGTTTTGAACTCGACCGGATTTTCGATGTTGCCTTAAAAAACAGCGAGCATCGGCAATACTCCAAACCCGGTGAATGGAACGATCCCGATTATATTCAGATCGGATGGATTGGCAATGCCAACAAAATGGGTACACCTGAGCTTACCCCAATGCCCGCGGCTATGCAATATGCCTATATGTCGTTATGGAGCCTGATGGCGGCCCCTTTGATTTATAGCGGGGACATGTCTAAACTGGATGAGTTTACCCTGAATGTCCTTTGTAATCCTGAAGTAATTGATGTCAATCAGGATCCGCTTGGTGAATGTGCATTAGTGATCAAACATTCTGAAGGCAACTTTCTGATGCTCAAAAATCTGGCTGATGGTTCAAAAGCCGTTAGTTTATTTAACCGTGGGAAAGTCACTGCTGATCTTTCAGTTGACTGGAATGAACTTAATATTATTGGAAAACAATCTGTCCGTGATCTTTGGCGACAAAAGGATTTGGGGATTTCCGATCAAAAATTTAGTACGCAGGTTCCGGCTCAGGGTGTTGTAATGTTGAAAATCAGTAAACCATAGTCAGTTTTCTTGTCTTAATTCAATTTAGAAAATGAAAAGTCTGAAATCAGTTTTTTTGTGGATCGCTTTTATAGCACTAATCGCAAGCTGCAAACCAAAAGAAGCCGTTATTATCAATGTTGCTGATTTTGGATTGAAACCCGGCAGTAAAGAAAATGCCATTCCAGCGATCATCAAAGCCCTGGAAGAATGTAAGAAACATCCAAACTCAACGTTGAAGTTTGAAAAAGGACGTTATGATTTCCGCATCGATCCAGCACATACCCGGGAGTATTTCGAATCGAATACAACGAATGAGGGTCCCAAAAATCTGGCCATCCTGATTGAAGGATGTACCGGTTTGACCCTTGATGGTAATGGTTCTGAATTTGTTTTTCATGGCGCCATTCAGCCCATTACTGTAGATCACAGCGAAAACATTACGATTCAGAACGTAAATATGGATTGGGATATACCGCTGACAGCGCAGGCAAAAATAGTGGGAACTTCACCAAAAAACATTGATTTGGAGATTGATACGACACAATTTCCTCACGAAATATCGAATGGAAAGCTGATTTTCAAAGGTGAAACCTGGAAAGCCGAGCCAACTGGATACATGGAATACGTAGCCGAAAAACACCTGATTGCTCCGGGAACCGGTGATGAAGGTTGCATTCTTGGTGATTTAAATAAATCCTCGTTTGAAGAACTGAAGCCAGGGACCGTGCGCATGAAAGGAGAATTTACACGGACTCCGAATGTTGGGAATTACCTGATTCTGAGGCACAGTAAACGTGATCACGCCGGAATATTTATTCAGGAGAGCAACAAAGTAAAACTCGAAAATATCAATGTTTATCACAGTGCCGGTTTGGGAATTTTGGCCCAATTTTCACGGGATCTTGATTATAAGAACGTAAGATTTATGCCAAATGCAGCCAAAAACCGTTATTTCAGCGGTCACGACGATGGATTCCATGTTTCGAATTGTGCCGGGAAAGTGACTATTTCGAACTGCGAATTTGGTGGTTTGATGGACGATCCGATCAATGTGCACGGCACAAGCGTCAAAATCATTGAGAAAATCAGCGATCGGAAACTGAAATGCCGGTTTATGCACGAGCAAAGCACCGGAATGACCTGGGGCCATCCAAACGATACCATTGGTTACCTGGAGAATGAGAACATGCAAACGCTTGGTAAAGGAACTTTAAAAAGCTTTGAAAAACTGAACCGTGATGAATTTCTGGTTGAGTTTAACAATACAGTGCCTGCCGAAATCGTTGCCGGTGACGCGCTGGAGAACTTAAGCTGGTCACCTGAAGTGATTATTCAGAAATGCAAGTTTAACAGCTGCCGGGCCAGAGGTTTGTTAGTTTCAACTCCTGGTAAGGTCGTCATCGATAGTAACCAATTCGAATCGAGCGGCTCAGCTATTTTGATTGCCGGCGATGCCAACGGGTGGTACGAATCAGGTGCTGTAACGGATGTTACTATCACCAACAACACTTTTAAGGATGCCTGTCTGACTTCCATGTACCAATTCTGCGAAGGGATCATCAGCATTGATCCGATCATCCCAAAACTTGATTCTTTGAAGACTTACCATCGCAACATTACAATCGAGCAAAATACTTTTCAGGTGTTTGACTATCCGGTTCTGTACGCCTTATCGGTCGATGGAATCCATTTTAACCGCAACAAAATTACGCGTTCGCACGCGTTTAAACCTTTTCATGCGCGCAAACATTGCCTATCTTTTGAAGCCTGTTTGAATGTCGAGGTAAAAGGGAATGTGTTTGAAGGCGAGGTTTTGGCCTCTGATATTTCGTTTGAAAAAATGGATCCCAAACAGATAAATTCAACTCAAAGATAACCTATTACCCTTCAAAATATGTTAATAAACAGTCCCTTGTAATTTTAGATCATGCAAAAAGAATTGAAAACAAATATATCAGAAGATAAAACAGTGACACGGGTGAAGGCCTGGTACGAAAAAGTGTTTATTCCGACCTATGGAATCGGGAAACCTGAGAAAAATCCGATGTTTCTCGAAAAACGTGTTTACCAGGGAAGTAGCGGCGTTGTTTATCCACATCCTGTGATTGAAAAGATTCTGGACGAAAAGATTGACAAGGAATGGAATGCCATTTATCTTGAAAACCAGTACCTGAAAATCATGATCCTCCCCGAGTTGGGTGGAAGGATCCAAATGGCTTATGACAAAACCAAACAACGCCATTTTGTTTATTACAACCAGGTGATCAAACCAGCCTTGGTCGGATTAACCGGACCCTGGATTTCGGGTGGAATTGAGTTTAACTGGCCGCAGCACCACCGTCCCTCAACTTACGAAGCCGTTGATCATTGCATTGAGGAAAATGCAGATGGCAGCATAACTGTGTGGTGCAGCGAGGTGGAACGAATGTTTCGTACACGTGGTATGGCCGGTTTTACGCTTTATCCTGACAAGGCATATATGGAGATTAAAGTGAAGTTATTCAATCGCAATAACTTCCCGCAAACGTTCCTTTGGTGGGCTAATCCGGCTGTGAAGGTAAATGATGATTACCAGTCGGTTTTCCCACCCGATGTGAATGCCGTTTTTGATCACGGCAAGCGTGATGTATCGGAATTTCCGATTGCCAAAGGGACTTATTATAAAGTCGATTACTCGCCAGGAACAGATATTTCACGCTACAAGAATATTCCTGTACCGACCTCTTATATGGCCATTACGTCAAAATACAATTTTGTAGGTGGTTACGAAAACGATAGCAAAGGAGGCTTGCTCCACGTTGCCAATCACCATGTCTCACCCGGCAAAAAACAGTGGACATGGGGCAACAGCGACTTCGGTCTGGCCTGGGATCGAAACCTGACGGACGAAGATGGACCTTACATCGAATTGATGTGTGGTGTCTTTACTGACAACCAGCCTGACTTTTCGTGGATCATGCCTGGTGAGGAAAAGACATTCTCACAGTATT
>JANYLE010000236.1 GCA_025363795.1 Mariniphaga sp.
TATTTTACAACGGGAAAAGCAGCAATGCGCAGACGGGCTGCCCCCATCGGAATTAGCGTAATATCTTCAACAGGCTGATTGGTTTTTGCCGGATACATTGGAAGCACATCAACAAGACCATTTTTATCAATTTTCCATGACGGGATCTGGCGCCCTTTGGCCTTGATCTCGATTGGTGTATTGTCGGGTGAGAAAGGATAATTATCCTTTGGCCATGCTTTGTGCACAACGGAGAAAGATTGGGTGGCATTATTTTTATTCAAAACCAAACCGTAATTCCATGGACTCATGGCAGCAATTTCGAAAGCCGGCCATTTTTCGGGATCGGCTCCTTCCTGCCATTTCGAATCAGCTATCGCAGTTTTAATGCTGTTGAGCTTTTTGTATTCTTCCTTGATTTTCAACGAGAAGGTCAATGGTCCGTAATCGACCGAAACGCTGTTCTGGTTGACCTGCCAGGTGCGGATTCCAACTTCCATAGGGAGTGAGAGTTGGATCTTATCGCCATCGGCCCACTCCCGGTCAATTCTGACATAGGAGCCGGGAATTGCAATCACTTTAACCGGCTGATTATTTACGGTAACCGAAGCCTTTTTACACCATCCCGGCACACGCAGATAAAACGGAAAGGTTACTTTCTTTTCCATGTTCATCGTACAACGGACACTCTCTTCAAACGGATAGTTGGTCTCCTCCGTTAAACGGACTTTGGTTCCGTCACCCACTTTTGCAGAAGTTACACAGGAATTGAACAGGATCGCAGCCAAACCATTGTCATTGCTGGTCATCACGAGGTTCTGAAGATAATAGGGCAGGGCATGACCATGGTTGTGCTGGCAACAGCGACTGCTGAAAGGGTTCATCGTTAGAAATGGCCCTTCGTTGGCAATGCCTGGCGCATGGTTTTCACCATCAGCCACAACGCCATTGGGACATGTGATATAGCGAAGCGCTTTCATATCGGGTGTAAAGGCTGCTGTGAAACTGTTGAACAATACATCTTCACAATTGTCGGCCCAAAGCGGGTCACCGGTGATTCGGGTAAGGATTCCGTCAGAGGTCATCTGCTCAGCAAAACCGCAGGTTTCAGTTCCTTGTCGCGGATCGATATATCCCATCCGGGCATTCTCGTCTGACCCGAACATCCCTCCAGGTACCTGGCCAAAAGTACGCCGGATCAGATAGTAGTCATTGTAGGTCGCATTCAAATGAGAAGAATCACCTGATTGCATATAGTAAGTCGCTGGTTCGCGAAAACATTGTGCAATATTGACATTGTGCCAGTTGGGAAGGCTCGATTGTTGTGTCCAGTCGGCTGTACAATTGTGGATTTTGTCTCCAAGCTCCAGCAACCACGGCTTTCCGGTGATATTGTATAACCAGTAAACACTGTACAGATTATCCCCGCCGCGACTTTTCTCCCAGTAACTTGTGAGGAACTCATTTTTAGGAGTGTTCATTTCGAAACGGAAATATTTCTCCATAAAGTTAAGGACGCGCTGGTCCTTGGTGTATTCGTAATAGTTTTGAAGCGTGAAAAGCACCAGCATATTCGGCCAGTAATCCAATTGTTTGGTTTCACCTGAACGAAACTCAGGACCGAACCAACCGCTTTCTTTCTGACTTTTCAGGATGGCTTCGATCCAGATCATTGCCTCTTTCTTCATTCCTGGATCATCAAAAATCAAAGCCATATCGGAATAACCTCTGATCCAATACGGGACCTCTTCCCATCCGTGTTCGCCACCAACGGTTAACCAGGCATTGTCCTTTTTTTCCAGCCACGCACTGATTTCACCCAGGTGACCGCATAATCCATCTTTTTGCAATTCGAGCATTTTCAGTATCCAACCTTTGGGCTGGATACTTCCGAGTGGCAGTTTGATAAAGCTGGCTGGCTGAAGTGGTGCTTTGTTTCCGGGGTACCAATTGTTTTGTCCAGTTAATACCGGACGCAATGAATTGGTTGCCTTAATGGAATTCTGGCTGTTGCAATCACCAGTGCCAATTACTATCAATAAGAAAATGAGAATCGAAAGAGATGTAATACGCGTCATGGGTTTTATTTTTTCAAACTGTTACAAACTTCCTGATTTACTTTATGGAGTTCTGCTTCGTTTAATTTGATCACTTTACGGTCGTAGGTCATCAAACCGTTAACCTCACTCTCTACATCGGTCGTCTGGGTATAAACGGCGGCTGAATAACCGTATGGGATCAGTTTC
The DNA here is from genome assembly GCA_025363795.1 of Mariniphaga sp. Classification (GTDB taxonomy): domain Bacteria; phylum Bacteroidota; class Bacteroidia; order Bacteroidales; family Prolixibacteraceae; genus JAAFHB01. Next base: position 2,226 of record JANYLE010000236.1, read on the forward strand.
TTCAGAATCTCAGCCAGATCAATATAGGCTTTGGTTGCTTCTTCCGAAGTTTTGTATTGCACATATCCCCAGTTGCGGCCACTTTCCCAAAGATGTCCTTCAATAGCAAGGCCGATTCCACCAAATTCGCCCAACACATTGCTCCGTTTCGAATCGAAAAGTCCCATTGCGGGTTCAGGGTAGTTGTGCATATCGATCATATCACCAACATCGTAATGATTTCCGCCACTTGCAGGATTCACCAACCTCGACGGATCGTAATTCTTCGTCCACTCTACAATTTCAGGAACTTTGAACTGACCCCACGCTTCGTTGAACGGAACCCAGGTTACTACGCAGGGATTGGATATTCCAAAGTCAATGATCTCTTTCCATTCCTGACGGTAGTTTGCTTCCGATTGTGCACTTCGTTTTAATTCAATTCCGTTAAAATAGTTGCGCTGCTGCCATTGGGGCGAAGCATCACCACTTGGCATATCCTGCCAGACCAGGATTCCCTCGTGGTCGCAATGGGAATACCAGCGGGCGGGCTCCACTTTCACATGTTTACGGATCATGTTAAAGCCAAAGTCTTTTGTCTTCTTGATATCGAACAGTAAAGCTTCGTCGGTCGGAGCTGTATAAAGTCCGTCAGGCCACCAGCCCTGATCAAGCGGACCAAACTGGAAATAGTCTTTGTTATTGAGCTGAAGCCGGACAATACCATTCTCGTCTCGTTTTGTCGAGATCTTTCTCATCCCAAAATAACTTTTCAACTTGTCCCCGGCAACACCGTTATGAAGAATGGTAACTTCCATGTCATACAAAAATGGTGATTCGGGACTCCAAAGTTTAGCCTGTGGAACTGAAACAAGCACTTCCTGTCCGGCAGCTGCTTTTCCTGTGCCAATCACTTTCCCTTTTTCGAGTACTTTCACTTCAATAATATCCGATGCCAGGGAACCTTGGGTCGCGGCCAGAACGGAGACGTTGTTTCCATCGATATTGGGAATTGTTTTCAGGTGGGTTATATAAGCCTGATCGACAGGTTCGAGCCAAACCGTTTGCCAGATTCCAGTAACAGGTGTGTACCAGATACCGTTGGGTTTGCTGA
>JANYLE010000268.1 GCA_025363795.1 Mariniphaga sp.
TGTCAGATGGAATCGCCATGAGGAAATATTCATTTCGGTTCATGATTTTATAATCATGGCGATTTCATAACTGTATTTTAAATTGTTTTTTTAAACTGATTACTTCGTATTTTTACTTTAGTTCTATTTTTGCGAATCAGATGTGGAACAGTTTTTTTTTCATGAATGGTTGAATTTCTTGAGTTACTTCAATTCAACCAGTTCGGTATGCGATTGCAAGGAGCCATTTTTGTCGTAGGTCTCTGTTTTAACGTTTCCTACTCCTTTGGCATACCATTCGATATTTTTAGCTTTTATCTTGAGCCCAATTGCCGAGGAATTTACATCGCTTGTGAATTTATATCCTTTGAAAGTGCCTGCTTTAACGGTGACATCTTCAATTGCTTCCATCTTGCGGTTAGTAACTTCGGCTGAAACTTTCATGTTGATGAATCCCATTTTAAGTGACATTTCAACACTGGCATCGGGCAATGCATCGCCAGGTTGAGGATTTAGCGGTATTTCCATGTTATTCCCTTTTACCTGCACGTCGGCCGGAATCTCTCCATTTTGCTGAAATGCGGCTTTATTGATAAAATTACTCATGTCTACATAGAGCTTGTCACCTTTCTGGTGAATGGTAATGTCTTCTTTAAATACGAGTTTTTCTTTGGGGTCAATAGACTCACATTGATAGGTGATATCAATATTGCTGCCGCTAATGGCTACATTTTTTATGGTGTATTGTACCGTGTTTGTGAGTTTATCTTTTTTATCGAATGTCTTATAAACCAACACTGTTCCTTCCTTGGTCGGGAAAAAGGTTTCCTGGGCTTTTAGAACAATTGCACAAAGAATAATTGCTGCTATCAGATAAAATTTTTTCATGTTTTGTGAATTTATTTTTGATTATAATTTGATGAATTCAACCCTGCGGTTCAGCGCTTTATTAACCGGAGTATCGTTTGGTGCTACTGGTTTACTTTCACCCATTCCGTCGGTAATTAAACGTTCGGCATTCACCCCAAATGATTTAGCTAATTCTGCCTTAACCGATGCGGCACGACGTTTCGATAAATCCATATTTTTGGCATCGTCACCATCGGAATCGGTATGGCCAACAATCTTGACTTTTACATCCGGAACTTCGTTCAACACCGTTGCAATATCTTTCAGTGTTCCGTATGATTCCGGTTTTACGACATCTTTATTCACATCGAAATAAATTCCGTAGGTAATCAGCTTCCCTTCCGTAATCAGCTTGTTGCGGGTATCGGGCAAACCAGCGGCCACCCTGAAATTCGAAATCATGGGATTACCACTATCCCAAAGTTCAAACCGCATCTGATTGGTTTGAAACCCCTGTTTGAAGACCTTTGGTAAATCAAAAATTTTGGCCTGATCGAGATATACCCTAAGTCTTGTTTTTTGGATCCAGAATGAAAGGTGATATTTTTTACCGGCTTCCATTACAGCATCATCTCTATCTCCATTAATGGTGTACCCGGTTTCGTCATATGCACTATAGGTACCGCGGTAGCCAAAACTCATTTTTATACCGCCTTTCAGTCCGGGAACGGCACCACCTTCGTTCATATCCTTCGGATTTTCAGCGCTATAAAGATAAAATCCAAATTCAAATGCAGTATTACCTTCATCTTTTGGGAAGGTAATGACATCATATTCAATGGTGTAATTGTCAGGCAATTTAAGTCCTTCCTCAATGGCGATACAACCTGATCCTATCATTTTGAACCAGTTACCAGGATAGCGATTTGTAGTGACGACTTCACCTGATGCATTTGTATTCCAGCTTGGAGGAAAATCCCCTACGTTTGTTTCTGCGAAATCGTCATAGAAAATAACTTTTGCTCCGGGAATAAAGTCAAATTTGGAGTAAGACTGAAGCGAAGGTGTTCCGGATGCTGGTTTTACATCCTGAGTCTCCGGTTTTTGTTCGGCAGCTAAAGTTTGATCAGCCTTTTCTTCCGGTTGGGTTTCGGTAGGTTTTTTCTTCTTAAAAAGACCTTTTACTCCATTCCCAACTGCGTCTAATCCTTGATCAATTCCCTGATCTACATTATTATTGGCCTTGGTGTCTGTCTGATCTTTTGCTTTCCCTCCAAGGTCGATCTGTGCATTTACGTTAGTAAATACCACTAAAAAAATAATTGTGGCTAAAGATTTTATTGCTTTCATCCGTGAATAATTTGTTTTTTAAAGGTCGCATTGAATAGCCAAATAATCATTTTCGGTTTGCGAAAAGTTTATCTCTTGGCTATTTCATCCGTGTATAATTTGGTTTTAAATAACAGGATGGAACTCGCATGAGGTGGTTCTCATCCGTGATTGTGTTTTGTAAATAGGTGCTTTTTATTTTGACGGTATTCTCAAGGTGTTATCCTTCTGACGGTTAGAAGCACAAACTAATTACATTTTAATAAATTCCACCCTGCGGTTTAATGCTTTGTTGACAGGTGAATCATTTTTAGCAACGGGTTGTGTTTTGCCCATGCCATCCGTTTCCAAACGGTCGGCGTTTACATTAAACGACTTGGCTAATTCGGCTTTGACAGAAGCGGCCCGGCGTTTTGACAGATCCAGGTTGGCTGCATCCTGTCCGTCAGAATCAGTATGACCAACAATCTTAACTTTTACCTCAGGTACTTCATTCAAAATTGTGGCAATGTCTTTCAGCGTCCCATATGATTCGGGTTTCACTTCATCTTTATTTACATCGAAGTAGATACCGTAGGTCACTAGTTTCCCTTCGGTAAGCAGCTTATTCCGTGTATCGGGAGCAGCGGTTGTAATTTTGATATTTGATATGAAAGATCCACATGAGGCTCCCCTGTAAAGTTTGAAACACATTCGGGTGAATTTACTACCTTCGTAAATATTGGTTGGCACATCCAGAACTTTTCCCCCTTGATGATAAATACGTAGCCGGCGGTTTTGAACCCACACGATTACATGGTTTACTTTTTCCTCCTGGACCAGGTTGAGCGATGAGGAACCGGTAAGTTTCTCGTTGGATCCTTTCTTATAGCCTTTGGTATCCCACAAAGTTTTTGCAATTGTTACATGGATTCCACAATTTCCAGGATCACCATTTTTATCCATTTCACTATGACTGTCTTCACCAAATATCACTAAGTCTGCGGCATACCTGCCTCCTGTTTTTTTCGGGACGATATCGAATTCAACGATAAAATTCTTTGGAAAATTAATGTCTTTCATAAACCAGTAGGTACCTTCTGTGCTTTTCAAATTAAACCAATTACCGGGAATTGTACTCAGCGTGTTCACTTCACCTGCAACGTCAGTCGTCCAAAGTGCAGGGAAATCGCCGACGGCATCCTGGCTAAAATCTTCGTACAAAAGCACTTGATCGCCCGGGACAAAATCATAATTTGAAAATGCCTGCAAAGAAGGATTACTGCCTGTTGAAGGCTTTGGCACTTCCGTTTTTACGGCTTCCTGTTTTACATCTTTTTTCTCTTCGCCTGGTTTTTTCTTCTTGAAAAGTCCTTTTACGCCGTCGCCAACAGCATTTAGCCCTTTGTTAATAGTTTGGTCAACTTCACGGTTGGCTTTGTTGTTTGCCTGTTTCTCAACTTTTTTTTCAACGTCAATTTGGGCATTTAGATTGACGGATGCCAGACAAAATAGGAATACGAATAATAATGGTGTGATTTTCATAACAGAAAAGAATTAGGTTTGTATATAAATAAAAAATCAAACGCAAATATCCATTCAACTCATGAATAGCAGGGCATTATACGCATTGTAAATTGTCAGGTTACGGGAGATTACTGAAATTTAGAAGAAAAAATCAATCTTTTGTAAAAATGGGAATTTTGGCCGTGTGGCCGGGAATAAGACAGAGAAAAGTGAATTAAATTGTTGAGGGCAAATAGAAGTTGGGAAATCGTAATGCAGCAATTCCCCAACATTTTTTTGACAAAAGAAGGTTACGCAATAACCCCGGAACCGATCAGTTCGTCATCAAGGTACCATGCTGCAAACTGACCTGAAGTGATTCCTCGCTGCTCTTCATCGAATATGATATAAGCTCCATCACTTTTCATATAAATACACCCTTTCTCCAATGGTTGGCGATAGCGAATGCGGATCAGGAAATTACGTTCGTCGCCTTCATTCATCTCAAAATCGGTTCGGATCCAGTGCATATCTTCCTTAGGAATAAATAAGCCTGCACGATAAAGTCCGGGATGTTCCTTTCCTTCACCTACATAGATGATATTTCGTACAACATCGGTGGCTAAAACAAAAAGAGGTGTTTCGTACCCGCCAATATTCAATCCCTTGCGCTGACCAATCGTATAGAAGTGAGCTCCGTTATGTTCGCCAATCACTTTTCCATTCCATGGTTTATAAGGGAATGGAGAACAAAGCTTGGTGAAAAACTCAGGAAGCCTGGGCACTTCTTTTTTCTTCATCATAAACGAAGCAGGAATCTCAATCACATTGCCCTTTTTTGCTGCTAACTTTTGTTGAAGGAAAACGGGCAAGTCGACCTTTCCCACAAAGCAGATACCTTGTGAATCTTTTCGCTCGGCCGTTATTAATCCCTGCTGACGGGCGATCTCACGCACTTCAGGTTTGAGCAAATGTCCAACCGGAAACAATGATTTTGAAAGCTGATATTGATTGAGCTGACACAGAAAATAACTTTGATCTTTATTCGGATCTGTACCTGCCAGTAAACGGTAATAGTTGTGTCCATCCACATCTACGGTTTCTCTTCGGCAGTAATGACCCGTCGCTACATATTTAGCCCCAAGTTCCATCGCTTTTCCCATAAAGAGATCAAACTTAATCTCCCGATTACAAAGCACGTCGGGGTTCGGAGTTCGCCCCTTTTCGTATTCCGAAAACATATAATCGACCACGCGTTTGCGATAAAAGTCTGAGAGATCGACCACATGGAATGGAATATCCAGTTTTTTGGCAATCATTTCGGCAAATGTCACGTCATCTTCCCAACTGCAACTGGACGTTAAAGTTCCGGTGCTCTCTTTCCAGTTGATCATAAACACTCCAATGACATCATAACCCTCTTCTTTAAGGAGATATGCAGCCACGCTCGAATCGACGCCGCCTGAAAGACCAATAACAACTTTTTCTTTTTCCATTACGCTGCAAATTTACCGTTTTTGCGTCAGACTGACAATTAACAATATAGAATGGATCAATCAGATCCATGCCATCGTTGAAATTTTTATTTCTCCTCCATTCTTAATGCCTTAAA
>JANYLE010000316.1 GCA_025363795.1 Mariniphaga sp.
TTATTTTACTCCAATATATTTACGATAAAATGTAATGTACTGTATATGTGCAGATCAGTAAACGAAAAACGTCAGTAACGAATGAAGGAATACAAGTTTATTTTCGAAATTGCATCGTCATAAGAAGATAGATAACGACTCCTTCATTTCTCCATCCCGAAGATGGGTCACCGCCGATAAAAATGGTTATTCACACTTTCCAACCATATCATACAATAGCCCTGCCACGTCTCCGATCACCCAGCGACAGATCTGAAAATGGTGCGTTCGTTCAGCGACTTCTGTTTCGGTTGAATATTTTTGCAATAGTTCGTTGCAATTGGAAGTTCCGTGAATCGCTTCAATTTTGAAGTTCAACTCCTGTACCTTGTCGTAGGCTGCGAGTTTTGTATCCATGTCCAGGGGATTGGTGTTACCATAAGCAAGACCAAGAACCATAAATCCTCCCGTGACTGCGCCACATTTCTGACGCAATCGCCCCATCCCGCCACCAAAGGTTGACGAGATTAGTTTGGCTGCTTTTTCATCAAGACCGAATTGATCAGAATAGGCCAATAAAACCGATTGCGAACAGGCATATCCCTGATCGAATAAAGATTGAGCTTTATCGATCATTTCCTGTTTTTTACTCAGAGGTGAAATCATAAGATAGTTTATTTGAATAGCAAAGGTGACAATAATAGGATAGAATGGCAATAATAAAAAACTCAATTTGCCGCTTTGCCCGGAATTATTTTAGGTGAATAATTTATTTTTAAAGATTATACAGGATTCAAAAAGATAATCATCCTCCTTAGTTAGCTTTTTCTCATGAGGATTTTATATTTTTGATAAAAATACCCAAAATGAATGCAAACGAATTACAAGAAAGCATTATTCAAAAGGTCCGTCACACCAACGATGAAAAGTTGTTGGACTATCTTAATCAACTTTTGAATAACAATGATAATCAGGACTCCTACCAACTTTCTGATTTCGAAAAATCAATTATTTCGGAAAGCAAAGCTGATTATTTGTCTGGAAAAACAATTTCAAACGATGACGTTTTTAATCGGAATGAAAAATGGCTAAGCGAATAGTTTGGACAGAAAAGGCCGACCTGATTTTTACCAAAATCCTTAAATTTTACATTGATCGCAATTCGTCAAAAGAATACAGTAGAAAGCTTAACAAAGAAATTCGGGTTTATTTGGAAATACTCGCTAAGCAGCCTTTCATTGGGAGAAAAGTGAACGATGACGATATCCACGTTGCAATAAAAGGCCACTTCAAAATTTTCTATCAGATTGAATCAGACAAAATTGTCGTTCTTCTTGTTTGGGATTGCCGTCAAAAACCTGAATCACTAAATCTCAAGTCATAATCTTAAATACCCAAAAGTTTGGGTCTCTATATTTTTAACAAATACTGCCAGGTAAACCCATTCTATCTTTTTTTTTAAGATCAATTGAATCTGTTCTTTTGGGATCAAAAATTTCTATTTCCCCACAACGTCCTTTAACGTTTGCCGCAGGATTTTCACCTCCATTTCCAGCTCTTTAATGCGCTCATTCATGGCATTGTCAGTAAAGGGCACCGACTGAATACGGGCCACAACAGGTTCTTCGTAAGGCAACATTCCGGCCACCTCCCTGAAAAAATTATAGTTACATACTTCCGACAAATCGACCAGCCGTTGCACCTGCAAAGTTGACCGGGACAACATCCCCTGGATGCTGGAACGGTTCGCGCCCAGCTTCCGCGCCAGATCGGAATGATTAATATTCCTTTTCCCGAGTTCACGGTTCACCATTGAAACGATATTGATCTTATCCATAAGCATAAATTATAAAAACGAGATTCAATCCGTAAATTTAATAAACAATTCTGATAGGTTGTACGCTTTTAACGTACATATTGACTTTAAATACAGAATTAATTACGTAAAATACATACATGCCGCCTCTATTTACATACACCATTATTCTTTTTGCGAACAATTTGCTGTTATTTACATACTCATTAATCTTTTTAACAAACAAGTCGACTCTATTTACATACTCATTAATGCTTTTAACGAACAAGCCGACTCTTTTTACATACACACCTATTTTTTTTACGAACAAGTCGACTCTATTTACATACATACCTATTCTTTTTACGAACAAATCAACTCTATTTACATACAAAACGATTTATAATGCAGACATTATCTTGTATTATAAATACACGTGTTCGTATTTTACACCAACAATTATGCATTTTACCACATCATTAACCCGTATATAAACCATTAGTCCAAGGAATAAGCCTGAAAATGAGGCTAAAAACAAAAGACACGAATCACAGGAGTCTCCTCCCCGATTCGTGTCCTTCTATTTTGTGGCTAACTACTGAATTATGCCTGCGAAACCGCAACAGCAACGGCAACCGAAGCGCCTACCATTGGGTTGTTACCCATTCCAATCAATCCCATCATCTCAACATGAGCAGGAACTGAAGAAGAGCCGGCAAACTGTGCATCAGAGTGCATACGTCCCATCGTATCGGTCATACCGTAAGAAGCAGGACCAGCGCCCATGTTATCGGGGTGCAAAGTACGGCCTGTTCCGCCGCCCGAAGCAACCGAGAAATATTTCTTTCCCTGTTCGATACACTCTTTTTTGTAGGTACCTGCAACAGGATGCTGGAAACGGGTTGGGTTGGTCGAGTTGCCCGTGATGGAAACGTCAACACCTTCGCTGTGAAGGATTGCAACACCTTCGCGAACGTCATCGGCGCCATAGCAGTTTACTTTGGCTTTATCACCGACTGAGTAAGCTGTACGGCCCACTTCTTTCAATTCGCTCGTATAATAATCAAATTCGGTCTGAACGTAAGTGAAACCGTTGATACGCGAAATAATCTTGGCAGCATCTTTACCTAATCCGTTAAGGATAACACGCAAAGGTGTTGTGCGAACGCGGTTGGCCGATTTTGCAATACCAATTGCACCTTCGGCAGCAGCAAACGATTCGTGTCCGGCAAGGAAAGCGAAACATTTGGTCTCTTCGCGAAGCAACATGGCTGCAAGGTTTCCATGTCCGAGTCCAACTTTGCGGTCATCGGCAACAGAACCAGGGATACAAAAAGCCTGGAGGCCAATGCCCAAAGTAGCTGCAATCTCAGCTGCGTTGGTTTGTCCCAGTTTGATTGCAATGGCTGCACCCACGATGTAAGCCCACATGGCATTTTCGAATGCAATAGGTTGAATGTCTTTTACAATTTTGTAAACATCCACGCCTTTGTCATCGCATATTTTTCTGGCTTCTTCAACCGAAGAGATACCGTAAGAATTCAAAACTCCATTGATCTTGTTGATCCTTCTATCGTAACTTTCAAATAATGGCATAGTTGTTTCTCCTATTCTTTTCGTGGGTCAATAATTTTTACTGCTTCGTCCATGCGGCCATATTTGCCTGATGCTTTTTTCAAAGCTTCGTTGGCATCCATACCGGTTTTGATCATGTCCATCATGCGACCAAGGCTTACGAATTCGTAACCGATGATTTCGCGACCGGCATCCAAACCGATTTTGGTAATATAGCCTTCAGCCATTTCGAGGTAACGGGGACCTTTAGCTACGGTTCCGTATAAAGTTCCTGTTACACCGCGCAAACCTTTACCAAGGTCTTCGAGGCCGGCGCCAATTGGCAGTCCACCTTCAGAGAAAGCAGTTTGTGTACGTCCGTAAACAATTTGCAGGAATAGTTCGCGCATGGCAGTGTTGATTGCATCGCAAACAAGGTCAGTGTTCAACGCTTCAAGGATCGTTTTTCCTGGAAGGATTTCAGATGCCATGGCAGCAGAGTGAGTCATGCCGGTGCAACCGATCGTTTCGATCAATGCTTCCTGAATAATTCCTTCTTTTACATTCAGAGTCAACTTGCAGGCTCCCTGTTGTGGTGCGCACCAGCCAATCCCGTGGGTCAATCCCGAAATGTCCTTTACTTCTTTGGCTTTTACCCAACGTCCTTCTTCTGGAATTGGAGCCGGACCATGATTTGCACCTTGTGCAACGCAAATCATCCCTTCAACTTCGTGTGTAAAACTCATAAAATCTAATTTATAAATTGAAATATAATGAGAACCTAAATATCCATTCTGAAGAATGATATTTAACATTCAGTGTACTTTTATATCCTGACCACTATAGGTCAAACATTCGCTTTTCGCCCGACTTGTAAAGCAAGACAGCCGTTTTATCAAATGTTACCAGGCAACCGTAGTGCATCGTTTCAAGCTGGGGACGAATTCTTTCGTAGAATGAAAGGAGTTTATCCTCTTCGTCGATCAATTCGATAACCGTCGGGACTTTATCGCTTACTTCCCAGAATTTATAGGAATGGATCACCGAGCTCGCGCCAAAGCCCAACATCCCTTTGAGCACCGTTGCTCCGGCAATTTTTTCTTTTTTTGCCAATAATACAATGAATTCGTACAACGGAGTTTGCCGGAACTGGTCCGTTGAACTGATGAAAATCCGCAATATTCCTACCTGAGTATTATTTTCCATCTTAAAAAAGTTTAATAGAGATTCGACCAGCGTATACCGCTAACAGACCAAGGAAAAAACTAAAAGATGTGTAGAATGCGAAACGAATCCATTCCTGCTGACGAAGCAGCAAAAAAGCATCGTTTGACAGGGTGGAAAAGGTGGTGAAACCGCCACAAATTCCGACAGTGAGGAACAAACGTACTTCAGGACTCAGAAAATCGCCCTTTTCGGAAATACCGTAGATCACGCCAATCAGCAAACACCCGACGATATTAACGATGAAGGTGCCCCACGGGAAAACTGACGAGACATTAACCTGAAAATACCGGGAGATTAAAAAGCGTGCAACCGTTCCGATGAACCCACCAAATCCGACAATCATCAACGACTTTACCATAAAATTACGTTATTAAATAATTCATCCGTTGGTAGATGTCATTAGCCTGAACAGCAGATCAGGCGGTTAACGGCAGACCTCATTGCCGGGTGCAAAGATAATTATTCTACAATTACAAGAAACACGAATCCAATTTAGAATCCGTTTGAATTACGTTTCAAAATCATAGGTCGCCCCGCTGTGGAAGAGCTCATAACGATCGCTAAGGGCAGCTGAAAACAGCTGCTGCGCCTTTTGTCCCGTGCAATGACCTGTAATCACCTTCATATCCGGGTAAAGCCTAATGATGGTTGCCAGCATTTCGGAGATCTCTTCGGTGGTTTCGAATTCAGAGTACCAGTCATTGTCGAGCAGGTGGGTACCACCAATGGTGGCAATTAGTTGCTCCGCTTTAAAAGTTTGGGTTGCGGCACGAAGAATATTGAGGACGCCGTGATGTGAACAGCCGGAGAAGACGACCAAACCTTTCGGAAGTCTTACCGCAAGAGCGATCTCATGCCCGAAATCATCAGGACGCTCCCCCAGTTCATCAGATTGAAACAACAGACTATTGGCTTTGGGAAGCGGATCAATTTTCGGAATATTGCGGATTAAAGTAACATTTTCAGAAAGTTGAAGATCGCTGTCGGCAAAGATAAAACGATCGGCAAAGGCAGTCACAACCGAATGATCGATTGTAATATCATGATGAATCTGCTTACGGTACGATACGAACAAATGTGTGTTACTTAAAGGAGCCATGATCACGCGCGCCTTCTTGTTCTTACGGAGAAAATATTCGAGGCCACCGGTGTGGTCACGGTGAGCGTGTGAAAGGACAAGGTAATCAACATCACGTAAAGCGATCCCCATTTTTTTAGCATTGATGCCGAAATCGGGTGATGCCCCCACATCAAATAACCATTTGATGCCGTCGACTTCGAAGTAGATGCTTATTCCGTGTTCGGTGAGGAATTTCCGCCCAGGATCGGGATTATTGTCGATGAGTACAACAACTTTCACACGTTTAAATTTTTGTAAGACATTAATTTTCAATTCGTATTAGCAGCATCACTTTTTTGACAATACCACCGGGGTGGAACTCGCATGAAAAATCTAAACATCCTATTTTGTGTTTGTCATACCATGCTCGTTTCATTTCTCTGTAAAGCAATAGCAGTTCAACGTTGGTCCGGGCATAGGTTATTTTGAAGCGGTGATGAGAAAGACGGGGAATGATTTTGGGGTACCATCTTCCAATATTCTTTTTACAGCATAGCACGCTTCAAAATCAATATTCTTGAAGCCAACCGCCAGGAGCAGTACTTTCAGTTTCTCCGGGTCAAAACCCAGATGTCCATCGAAACCTTCGCCGTGAAAAGAGCCGTCTTCGGGGTAAAGATCGGCAATTGCCAGGAATCCACCCGGCAAAATCATGTCATAGAACTTTTTGAAAATTGAAGGGACATCAGCAATATGATGCAAAACCATCTGATTAAATATCAGATCAAATGATTGTTGGGGCAGCTCGTGCTCAAGGTTCAAACACACCGGCACAAGATTCGTGGCATTTCTGTCGGCAACCTTTTCGGCCATCACTTTAACCATCTCTGCAGAACTGTCCATCATGACGATGGATCCCAATTGTTTGGAAAGGATAAAACTCAGAATTCCGGTCCCTGCACCGTATTCGAGCGCTTTCATCGCTTTGCTAAGTGGAAGCATCGCCTCCATCTTTAAGGCAATCGCCTGCGAACGTTCCATATGCATCGGATTTTCATCCCATGTCCGGGCCACACTATCGAAATCACTCATCCTGCTTGTTTTAATTCTGCTACAAGTATAATGAACATTGGCACATTAATTACCAATTAATTTCGAAGTGTTTTGAATCAGGATACAATGACCTTTAACTGAAGCCTCCGCTAATGTATTCCTTTGTAAGCTGATTTTTGGGATGATTAAACAACTGATCGGCAGTGCCAAATTCGACCAGTTCACCCATATACATAAACGCCACGTAATCGGCAATTCGTTTGGCCTGGCGCAAGGTATGTGTAACCAGGACGACCGTGTATTTATCTTTGATGGTAACGAACAACTCCTCAATCGTTTTTGACGAGATCGGATCGAGTGCAGAAGTGGCCTCATCACCCAGGATGATCTCAGGTTCAACGGCCAGACCACGTGCAAGGCAAAGTCGCTGCTGCTGCCCGATCGAAAGCGTCGATGCGGGTGTTTTCAACCTGTCCTTGACTTCATCCCATAATCCCACTGCCACCAATTGATGACGTGCAATCTCGTACAATTTCCTTCGTCCCCTGACACCATGAAGGCGCGGGCCATAAACCACATTGTCAATGATCGACATTGGCAGCGAACAAGGGCGTTGCGCAAGTAATCCCATTTTCTTGCGGATATGCGTCACCTCTGTATCTTTAGTATAGATGTCCTCGCCATCGACAAAGAGTTTTCCTTTGATCTTTACATCCACATTGTCGTCATGAAGCCGGTTAAACGAACGTAACAAAGTCGTCTTTCCGCAACCAGATGGTCCAATGATGCACGTGATGCTTTTATCAGGGATGGTCATATTGATGTCTTTAAGAATATGATTCCCTTTTATAAAAATGTTCAGGTTCTCGACCACAATATGTGGATTAAGTGAATGTGAACCGTTCATCACTTTAAACTTTGGTTGTTCTATCGTTAAAGGTACTGTAATTAATGGTGCTGTAATTAGTTCCATGTTGTTCAAATTTTATTTTTTGAAAATCTGCGGCTGAAATACCTGGCAGAAAAGCTAAGCATCAGAATGATAACGGTCAAAATAAGAGCTGCAGAATAAGCCCTGTTTTGTACTTCCTCAATGGGACTGCTTAACTGAAAGAAGATCGCCAAAGGTAAGGTTGCGGTAGGCTGGGTCAGCGAAGTTGGAATACTGTCGGTATATCCAGCCGTAAAGAGTACGGTTGCACCGTCGCCAATTCCGCGTCCGACCGAAAGTAAAACCGCGGTTGAGATTCCAGGTAAGAGTTGACGAACAATCACTTTGATTGTTTCGTAGTTGGTGGCGCCAAGCGATTTGGTTGCCTCGATGAGTTCGACGGGAATCAATATGGCAACTTCGTCAATCGAGCGGATCATCACAGGGATAATCAACAGACTCACCGCAATTATTCCGCCAAATAGAGAAGCCTGCAATCCGAAGAAAATCATGATTGTAAATCCAAAAGCGCCGTATACAATTGATGGAATGCCAAACAATACATCAAATGTGAGCCGCGCAAAAGCAGAAAACCTGCTTTTCTTCCGAAGTGTGAAGTTTAAATACATCACAACGGGAACACTGATCAACAGACTGATCACCACCGAAAAGAAGATCAGATAAAGCGATCCCATGATGGCATTTAAAATACCGCCCTCTTTCCCAAGATAGAATCCGCCGCTCGGTATCTGCGAAATCATCTCCCATGAAAGTGAAGGTAATCCCTTTTTAATGATGATATAAAGGATGTACAACAGCACGCCAAATATCAGCAGCGAAGAACCTATCATCAGTCCTTTGAAAATCTTCTCCTCTAATTTCTTCGTATTCATAATTGATATCTTTTATCGATCTGTATGAGTACCAGACGCGAGATCACATTAAACAGGACGATAATAAAGAAAAGCAAAAATGCTGCAAACATCAATGCCGATTCGTATTGCGGAACCGACATCATCTCGCCGTAATTATTTGCAATTAAGGCCGGAAGCGGATAACAGGCATCGAAAATTGATTTGGGAAGATCGGTGAAGTTTCCGCATACCATGAGCACTGCAAGTGTTTCGCCAAATGCACGTGATATCGCCAAAACGGTTGCAGCAATAACCCCGGGAATAGATTTCCGGATCACGACCTTTTTTACCGTTTGCCATTTTGTGGCACCCAGCGACATTGAAGCCTCGCGCATCTCTTTTGGTACTGCCGAAAATACTTCCATCAATATGCTGATGATTAAAGGAATGATCATGATGGCAAGCACTACACCGGCAGCCAGAACGCTGTACCCAGTTGAGAATTCAACAAAATGAGGTGCAATTGATTTGGATATAAACGGAACGATGGTTAATGTTCCCCAAACGCCATAAATCACGGGTGGAATTCCTGCCAGCAAATCGACAACAGAACTAAATGCCCTTAAGATTTTAGGTGAGGCATATTCGATGATATAGATGGATGTCAGTAACGACAAAGGCAAAGCTATAATAATAGCAATGCCTGTGACATATAAAGTGCTTAGAATATAAGATGCGAAGCCAAAATCTCCTTTGAATGGCCGCCAGTTACTTGTCGTTAACAGCGTCCAAAGTCCTTTCTCCTGCATTATAGGCAATGATTTCAAAAACAATCCGCCACCAATCAGGAAAAGAAAGAAGATAGCCATTACAGTTGCTGTCAACATGTAATGGCGGGCTATTCTATCTTTTAATAACCTGGATTTTAACATGCTACTTTAAGTTGGTAAGTCCTTTATTAATGATCTCTTTAGATAAATTAATGTATCCGGTTTCGTTCACATATTTCTGTCCATCTGCGAGTACCCATTTCAGGAACTCAATGACCAGTTTGTTTTTTGGTTTGCCGTTGGTGACAAAATAAAGATCACGGGCAGGAGGTGAAGGGTATTTCCCTTTTGCAATGGCATCGATCAAATCATTCATCGAATCGTAAAAATTCTCATCGGTATCGATTTTCCCGTTTTTATTCAAATCGATTGGCACAACCCTGATTCCGGAAAGCTGTTTTTTTGTATTGAAGTCATAAGCATAACCGATATTGTTATAACCAATGCCAACCGGATCTTTCTTGGCGGCCAATGCTAATCCCGGATCACCAAAAACACCGCTTCCGAGTAGGTCTTCCTGCTTCTTTCCAAAAAACTTTGCCCATACTTCTGCCGCCCCGCAGGCATCTGAACGGGTATAGACATGGATCGGAGCATTTGATTTTATACCAAAAGCCTGTCCCCATGTTTTGTATTTACCAGTAATCCAGATATTATTCGCCGCATCAGGTTTTAAACCAACAGCCAGAATCTCTTTTAAAGAAGGATTCGAAGCACTCATCACAGCAACCACTGCATCTTTGGTAACTGCAAAACCGAATGCCCCTTTTTTTACCTCTTCTGGATAGATTTCACGTGAGACCATTCCGATATCGACCATGTTATTCAAAACGTCGGTCATCCCTTTTCCAGCTCCGCCAGCCGAAATATCAATTTTAACGGCAGGATTGGCCTTTTTAAACTCTTCGGCCCATTTAACTGCCATCGGGTACAGGGCAAATGCTCCCGAAAATGAGAGGCGTCCTTCAAGCTTGCCCTGACCAAACGTTGGATTCGTGATGAGGAAAATAATCATCAACAAGCTTAAAACGGGTATTGTCAATTTATTTTTCATTGTTATTTGTTTGAATTTTATCTTTTAAAAACTGATCTGATATTGAATAACTCCAAAATTATTGGTCTTTTCAACTCCTTCTTCTCTCTTAATTGTATATCCTGCCTGAATGCGTGACCAGTTGTTGAAATTATAGGTACCACCAATCAGATAAGCGGTTGAAACATCTTTTGCTGCAGAAGTATTTGGGTCGTAAGTATCATACTTAGCAATCAATTGAAACTTTGATGGAATCAAATAATAGCCGGCCTGAGCATACCAGCCATTACGCTTGATCAATCCATCTTTCCCTTCAATGAATTCACCTCGCACCGAAAACCGTTTTAATTCGTAACTCAGTTCTACTCCAAAGCGCTTGCGATCCTGGTTAGCGGGAATTAATTTACCGGAAATGCCTGTATAATAAGAACCTCCAAAATCCAAGCCTTTAACCGGATGAACGATCAACCGTCCGACGATATCCTTGTAGTCATTTTTGTCATCCGTATTAATTCCTGCGCCATTGAATACGCCAATCTTGTAATCGAACAAGAACCGGTTTTTAATCTTTCCAAAACTACCGCCAACCTGAAGTCCAATATCTCGGCCGTTATGATTCCCAATTGTATCTTTACTACGCGCTACCAGCGCTTCGACCACCTGTGAGCGATCGATTGATTCCATTTTGTTGGATGATGCAAGATTTTCCAATGAAAAGGGAATCTTCGCCTGTCCTATCGTAAAATTCAGGTAATCGTTGATTTTTATTTCGCCATAAGCATCCAACAGTTTAGGTGTCACCGCAAAATCAGTTTGCAAACGGTAAGAGAAATACGGGCTAACATTACCCCGAATATCAAGCCTTGCCCTACGGATATCAAAGCCATCACTGCTTTTTGAATCCTGCTGAAACCTGTAACGAACCTGGGAATAACCTGAAAGTTGGATCAAACGGCTGGTTGCAACATTGAAGGTTTTCTTGTTGGCATCAATATCTTGTTGTTTAATGGCCGCCTCCGCGCGAACAGAGTCTGCCTGCTCCTGTGAGATTGTCTTATTCTTTATCAATAATTCAAGCACATCGTTTGTCGTTTGCGCAAAATTTGCGAGCGAAACAAAACCTAAAATAAATACAAGTATTAGCTTTTTCATAGATTTAAACTCCTTTTTTACTTTTCTCCACTAATTTTCATCCAAAATAACCGATAATATCCACCAACTTAGTGTACATTTGCATTGGATAATTCAATTTACAACATTAAATATTTCATACTCCGACCTATAAAAAACGATGATTGATCATTCCACCTTTATTAATTCTGGTCTGGTACAAACGTCCGACAAAAAAATCTGTAATGACGTAACCCTGATGTGGTATTTTATATACCTAAAATTTGTCATGCTTTTAATCAGGACAATGCACAATGTCGGCCAGCGATTCATCGTAAATTTGGAGTTGGTAATCCAAGTTTATAAAATTAAAAATCACATAGTCAGCCATATATAATGAAGTTATGATCGACCAAACCACCCCATTATTTGATTGTAACACCTGTTTATTCAGGCTATTAACTTGTCAGTATGTTTCGGCAGATGAATTCGAGCCCATCCGCCAAGCCTCCATTCAGTTGCATTTTAAAAAAGGGGAAACCATTTTTAAACAAGGAACCAAATCAACTCATCTCGTATTTCTGCACAAAGGGATTGTGAAATTTATTGACGAAGTTGATTCCGGGAAGGACTTTATCCTGGCAATTGTCAAAGGGCCGAAATTGTTGGGCGCTTCCAACTTGTTTTTCAAAGAGACAAATGTCTTGTCTTTGGTGGCTGTCGAAGAGTGCGATATTTGTATGATTGATCAAAAACTATTGCTGAATGCGGCAGTTAAGCACGGTGAATTGTTGCTTGCCATGTGCGAAAGATCAATTGAAATGTTTCAGGCATCAATTTTCAACTTTATTAGTCTGGCGCATAAACAAGTACATGGAAGGATCGCCGACATTTTGATCTATTTATGGGAAAATGTTTACAAGGATAGTGAATACGAATTTATTCTGTCGCGGAAAGAGATCGCGGAGTTTGCCGCCTGTTCGCATGAAAATGCGATTACAACCCTTTCAAAATTCAATAAGGAAGGATTGATTACTCTGAAAGGCAAGAAAATAATAATCAATGATTTAGAAAAGCTTTATACCATCAGTAAAATAGGATAAAATCCAAACTATGCTACTTTCAAAAAAAACAAGATATGCCATGATGGCAATGATAAAGCTTGCCAAAGAATTTGGCAATGGACCAATTATGATCGGTGTTATCGCCAAAAGCGAAAACATCCCCCAGCGATTTTTGGAAAACATTCTGCTTGAAATGAAAAATCTGGGATTCCTTGGAAGTAAACTGGGGAAATCAGGTGGTTATTTTTTGCTCAAAAATCCGGTCGAGATTACTCTGGCAGATATTGTCCGGCATTTTGAAGGAACCATCGCCATGCTTTCCTGTGTTTCCGAAAAATCTTACCAACCCTGTGAATTCTGCAAAGAAGAAGCGCTCTGTAAAATCCGTTGTACATTTAAAGCTGTAAGGGACAGCACATTCGCCATACTAAGTAAAACCACGTTGAAAGATCTCTGCGCAACAGAGTAAACCTGAGAAAATTATTCTTAGTGATCCAATCTATTAATCAATGATTTCTCATCGTCACGAACCCATTCAGGTTGAATATTGAAGTGGTGAATATCATGTTGTTCAAGTATTAACTCCACTTTAGCCAGAATAAGTTCGAAATACGAAATCGTAAAATCTTCTTCGAGA
>JANYLE010000334.1 GCA_025363795.1 Mariniphaga sp.
TGTCAGAAGGTGTCCGAGTTCATCATGGATCTCTCGGGCAATGTTTGTTCTTTCTTCTTCTGCAATAGCATCAATGCGTTGCGTCAATGCCCGTAATTGCCGCTGCGATTCAATTAATATATTTTCCGCCTTTTTCTGTTCAGTAATGTCGCGATTGCTTCCTCGCTGACCCAGAAATTTGCCCTCCTTATTGTAAACTGACTGACAACTGTGCCCGATCCACCCCAGCTCACCTGATGGCTTTATAATACGAAAGTCAAAAGAGCATTTCGCATTTAATTCATTCAAAGTGTCTTTGTAATGTCTTTCAATAATTTCCCGATCATCTGGATGCACAATTTTTACCAGGTAGGTTGGATCATTCATCAACTCTTCAACATTATAACCAGTTATTGCATTGAATGATGGCGAAACATAGATAAATTTTCCATCAGGACCAATCCATGTTTCGCAATCATAAGTAAAATCTGCTAAGGTCCGGTATTTTTCTTCAGCTATTATTAGTGATCTTTCCTGTTGTTTTCGAAGTTCTATTTCATCTCTCAATCGTTCGTTGGTCTTTTGCAGTTCAGTTGTTCTTTCCTGCACAAGAATTTCCAATTCATCGCGCGACTTTAGAATTATTTCTTCCAATTGTCTATGTTCTAACTCACCTGCTGCACGAATTGATACCTCTTTCAGAACAGCTACCGTCGATCGGGGATCAGCGAGAGGTCTACGTCCGATAACGGCAATCAATCCGATCGGTTTTCCTTGAGAACCCCAAAGTGTTATCCCCACATAACTTTCTGCAATCATTTGTTGTAACACCATATCCTTAGGGAAGAGATGCCTTACCCGATTAGGAAAACAACAGACCGTTTGTCCAACCACTTTGCCACAAGGGGTATCATTAAGCGTGTACTGTAAATTTTCTTCATAATGACCATCAAAATAGATCGCCAAAGTTTGCGCACTCAGGCCTGAATCCACTAGCTTATCTATACAAACATAATCCATTCCCAGGGTTTTGCCAAGGTATTCTGCCAGTGATTTGAAGAAATCTTTTCCCGATTTCGTCCAACTAAATCCCAGCAGAAAAGACTGAACATCTTCTATCTGCTTTGTGATAGTAATATCTGATACCGCCACCAGAATTTGAAATTTATCCTTATTCTCAGTAAATGATAGCGTTAACCTGAGGTGTAATTGTTGGCCATCAAGCCTGGAGATCCTGACGTCGCATACCTGTCGCTCATTTGTCCCCGTAAGGATTGACTTGCAATGACTGAAGACTTCCTGGTCTTGAGGGAGGATATATTTTTCAAATCGCTTATTAATCAGAGCCCCCCTGTTAATTCCGAATAATGTTGCTCCTGTAAGATTGACTTCCTGAATCAATCCGGCATCATTGATCGTAAAATAACCATAAGGTGCAAATTCGAAAAGATCGAGGTATTTTTTATGGAATTCCTCCTGTCTGAACCGATCTAAACGCAGTTCATCATTCTGCATTTCCATCTCAAGTTGATGCACTTGTAATTCATGCAATAGCTTTAAATCATCGGCCAAAAGCGATGAATGACCAGTTGCTATTAAAGATCCGTTTATCTGTGAATTGGCGAAATTCCTTAACTGGTCAATGCCTGATTCATCAAATTTCTCTCTTTTCATAGGTCAAGTTTTTAAAATCAGAAAGGTCTTTTAAAAATATTCTAAAGTCTGGTTGAACAAATATACGAAATAATAGTAAAACATTCTTTCACTTCTGATAGAATTGTTTTGCTTATGTTGAACATTATCAATGCGTTTAAGGGATATAGATATTACGATTCCATAGCTGTCGGCTCGCTCAATCATTTTGATAATACAACAGGCCTCGACGATAAATTAATTGCACCATATTCCAGTAACTGTTCGTATAAAGGGTTAATCAAAATAGTAAATCTGTAATGACCTGATTCACAAATCTGTAATTTCCTTAACTGAAAATTGGATATACTTTATTTTTGAATTTTAGATTAGACTCAGCAATTAAAGAAGCTGATACTTAAAATTGATCTAACGACTCAGCATGCGGAAATATCTGTGTTGTGATGAAACTCAAATACTTTAGGAATTAAGTCTATACAACCTAGCCTTTTTGCTCATTTAGAAAAGTATAACGTTTCAAATGAAACGGTTTTCAAAGTATGATCGAAATCGTAATCCAACATAAGATTGCCGGAGGAATAATCGACTAAGAGGGTATTCAATGGCAGTAACACCTGATTAGCAATCGCTTGAACTCCAAAGATAACACCGACAGAGAGATCGCCATTGCCATAGACAGAAAGGTTGAATCTTGCTCCGTTCTCCAATTTCAGACCATTGATTAGAATCGGCCGACCACCGACAGTTCGGAGCGTAACAATTCCATTTTCATTCTTAAGCAGATCTATTTGACCAATCGCCTTAAATAATGAAGCATTATTAATCGGAAAAGCAGGTTTATAACGGGTTATCAAAGTCTGAAGCTGATTACCTGTAACTTCAGCCCCCAATTCCCGGAGTAAACCCATTACAGCCACAACACCTGCCACTTTGGGATGACACTTATTGGCTATTAAATGGTTGTATTCTCTGAAAATTTCACCCGAAATATTGGACTGAGAAAACAACCCTGATATTGGGACCATGCCCGGCGTAGAAATTAGCGAACCCAATAAATTAAGGCCCGTCTCGCTTACATCCCCAAACCCGGCTTTTATGTTTCTCTCATCTTCGTTAGACATTTCAACGGAAATGTCATCCCCCGACCGATCGAATTTCACTAAATAGGACAACGATTTTTCCATTCTTGAAAAGTCGATCCCTGCATTTTTAAGCCAGATCAATTCGCCATCCTGATTAAACTGGGCAAGAAGCAAATCCGCATCACCTTCGCTTTGAACCTCTTTCCCGTCCATTACCAACTTCCCGCTGAATGATCCGGCAATGTAGATTTCGTCATCATTAACTTTCGTAATGGCATAAGCAATCGCTTTCCGGTCGCCTTCTAATCTTCGTATCCATTGCAAAGACTTTCCCTTCGAAAAACAAGCCAGAAATGGATAGCAGGAGTTCTTATCACCGAAATATCCCGTGATAAAGGCTCTTCCCATCTGATCAAAAATAACATCTTGACCTGTTCCCCCACGCTTTGCCCCCATTTTGGATACCAGATTCCATATTTCAAGCGCTTCATTCGGTTTTGAAAAGGAGTTGGAGAGATCAATTAATTGAGGGACTAATCCTGCAAATTCAGGCATCGTAGCTCCAATCGGTGCATTAAGGAAAGTTGGATCAGCGATAATGTATTTTTCATGATTCAAATAATAAAAATCGCCCTCTAACGGCTCTTCAAAACAGATGGCAGTTGAGTAGTGTCCCGGAAATTGCACACCAACAGCCGGCAATCGGAGTAATATCCTGATTAAATTTGAAAAAAGAACAGCACGGCTTCTGTCGTCCGCCGATTTTGAGGCCACAATCTCTTCAGGAAACCGATTGGGATCTGTCCTATTTAATTGAATTATTGACGCATATTCAAATTCATGTTGCACAAACTGCTGTAAAAAGGCTGCAGCCTCTGGTTTATTCATTTTCACTAACAATGGGTGGAACTGGCCAAACAGATCCTCTTTAAGCGTGGCAGATAAAGGAGCTTCAAAATAGACATAAGCCTCTGTTTCCGGATAATCGTTGTAAAACTTTACCACCTGTGGATTGTAACGAAGTGTAAGTTCGTAATTTTTATGGTTCCATTGGTACTGAAATTTGCGGGCCATTAATTTCCCTGAGAAATTCAGCGATTGATGAAATCTCAAGTCGATCATTTTATCAGTATCCGGAAACGGATTCTTGTAGGTAACCAATAAAAGGCTGTTCATTTCCCGATCGAGATAAAACCGCCGCTGCCCAATTATCACAAACTGTCGGGAATAGATGGTATTTTCAGAGGGGAATAATACGGCTGTACTATTTTGGTTATAGGCAAGCCTGACATCAAATCCCGAGCGGATCATTAGTGCCCAGGAAAGTAAATCCCCACTAAGCGGATTATTCGTAAAAATATGGTTTGAAGCAGCTTTCACTAACTCAAAATATCCCCAGTCTCCAAGACCCAACTGATCGCGATAAGCCATCAGTTGATCAACTAAATGATTGCTGTTAGACCTTGCAAAAGCAACCCAAAATCCGGAAACCGAATCTTCGGATATTGATGTAATTTCCGTAATTGCGAGCAACTTGTCATAGTGAATACTGACTTGATTCCCGTAAAACAGGAACGTTGCATGAATAGATGTATACTCTTCCGATTCGGGCTTTCTTATTCGAGGCATCAAATTTCCAGACACTGGAAGATTTGCAGAAGAACCGATTAC
Source organism: Mariniphaga sp. (assembly GCA_025363795.1). Classification (GTDB taxonomy): domain Bacteria; phylum Bacteroidota; class Bacteroidia; order Bacteroidales; family Prolixibacteraceae; genus JAAFHB01. Next base: position 4,386 of record JANYLE010000334.1, read on the forward strand.
CGTCGAAAAAGGAAGATTTGCTGAAGGGGTGACACTAAGGTCTGAATAATTAAAAACCGGTTGTTTCGTTGCACTCTTCCGAGGTTCATCAGAAAGGCCAGGTAAAATTGAATAATCGCGCCAGGCTTCTTTTAGATATTCTGCAAATTCTTCGTCGCGGGTCCTGGCATATTGATGAAAATCAGCATTCGTAAATAATTTTCCCTTTTGATTATCCGTCAGATATCCCAACCTGTCATTTTGCCACAGTTTTCGCAATTCATTAGTTGACTGACCATATGAGAACTGTAGACTTTGTCCGATTAAAACGAAGAATAAACAAGAAAATAGCCGGTGGCGCACTACGGCCTTTCCTATCCAATTCAAAACATTCACGATAAAAGGGTTAAATTATTACTGCTCTATGTTGCAAATATAATTGAATATCAACTCATTTCAACCAGTTTGGAGAGAGATTGCCTGATCCAATTCTCCAATCCACATCTTAACTGTAATGAACGTATTTTCCATCGACAAGTTTGAACCCGATTCTTTCTAGGTAATCGTTGTGTGCTTTACTTTGAGGCTCAATATAAATTTGTTGATAGCCTAAAAAATCAATACAACGTAATTCACACAGATAAAAAGTGTTAGCTAGTTGCGACTCCCGATGTTTTGGTACTATATAGTCGAGGCATATCCTTAGTGTTTCTGCATTTTTTATCTCAGCAATGATCAATCCTACAGTTTCCATCTCAGACAATATTAATGCAACAAGGTATTCCTGTTCAATTTTAAAATCAAATCTTGGGAAATACTTCGAAATGTCAGCCCTGTAATAATCAAGAAAATGGTGAAGAAACTGGTCATCGTGATCGGTTACAAAAATAACTTCCAACGATTTGCACTTTTCAATATGCTGACGGCGCCGGTATACAGCAATGCCCAAAGCTAGAAGCGCAGCGGCAGCAAGCACGTAAAAATGGAAGATCAGACCTCCAAAGATGAAGCCTATAATTACCAAACTAAATAACAGCCAGCTTTTAGTTTTCGGCTTAATCCAAAAACTACCGGCCAGAAGCATAATTGCTATAAAACCGTAAAATATATCGATAGATGTATTATTCATTGCCATATAAAAACCGAACAAAGAAAACGAGGTTTTGTTTTGAAATTTCATTGTTCTCGTGTTTAGTATGGGGATCTGGCAATCTCAGACAGTGAATGATAATGTTTTTTAACTATACAGATGATTATTAAGACTGCAATCTCATTAAATTTGTATGAGGATAAAATAATATGGAGTACTTCCTGAAATTACTAAGTGTTGTTTTGGTTGCAAGTGTCAAATACTTCTGGGCAACCCCCTATTCGTTTGGTTTGAAACTAAATGAATGGGAAACACTGTTTTTCATGGAAACAGGAGGAATGTTGGGGTTTTTGTTCTATTACTTCTCTTTCGGGTTTCTTTTTAAGGAGTTAAAACTACTATGGCCTGTCGTGTATCATTTTACGCCAGTTATATTTAAGGTACGATTCGAAATGTGGTGGTATCAACAAAAGTCAAAACGGATCACGGCAAGAAAATTTACAAGAAGGAACAAATTAATCGTAAGAATGCGTAGACTTTACGGAATGTGGGGCCTGTTGATATTATCGCCAATAATTCTTTCAATACCGGTTGGTGCGTTATTGGGGAATAAATATTTCAGTCATAATCGTCACTTTATTCCTTACATGCTTCTTTCAATTGTTATCTGGGGAATCCTGTCTGTCGCTCTATTCAGCACCTTTATGAAACATTAAGTTCGCAGTTGCTGAAGTAATTTTGTGGATCGGTTTATAAAGCCCTTAGAACCACCTTCGTCCATTAAGCTCTCAATCACAGAAATCAGTTCCCCTTTTAAATCGGGCAAATGCTGCGCAATGTTGAAAAGAAGTTGAAGTGCAAATACGCGAACCGCAATAGGTTCTGATGGCGCAAGCAGCTCAAAACTACGGTTCACAATCACGCCGAGGTATTTTTCCGGAATCGGATAGCGACACAAAATTCTGGCAAAGTGCCTTTTTAAGCTTCCGCTCTTTGTTGACAACAGCCCTTCAATGATCTCCGGAACCTTATCAGCAAGTAAATCAGGGAAATCTTCGGAGGCAGTATCGACAATCCAACACGAGTGCCATGCCAACCTTTGGTTATCAGAAAAAATCCACCGAAACAGCCTATCAAAAAGTCTTTCTTCGGCGATTGCTGATCTCTTCCATAACTCAAGCTCACCAACACCCATTGTGAGGACTTTTTGCTTAATATTCTCACTATCTGAATCATCGCAAATTCCTTTCGCGGAGATAGTCATAAAAATTTATTTGTGATTTTACCTTGGGTAACCTTTTTTCATCTTTGATGGTGTTATTCAAGTCGTTATCCAAAATTCTGGCAGCGGTGTTATCCTGCCATTGCAAATTGAAAAAATCGATCAACTCTTCTCTGATCTCTTTATCATAGATTGGAACCGCAACTTCAACTCTTCGGTCGAGATTCCGTGACATAAAGTCGGATGATGAAATATAAAATTTCTCGTCTCCGCCATTAAAAAAATAATACAATCTTGAATGTTCCAGATATCTATCTATCAATCCAATAGCTGGGATATTTACCTTTCCGTCAGCGGATGAAGTATACATCGAAAACATTCCTCTTATATTTAACCTGACATCAACCCCGCACCTGGCAGCTTCGTCGATTTTACCGATAATCTCCATATCAACCAGATTATTGCATTTCAAATAAATGCGGGCGTCCATCCCTGCTTTTGCATTTATAATTTCCTGTTTGATCATCTGAACGATTTTCTTTCGCATGGTAAACGGCGAAACAAGCAGATGCTGAAACCTTCCGATCTTATAATTCCGATCGAAGAAGTCAAAAACCCGGGTTACTTCACGTGTAATATTTGGATCGGCAGTACATAACATTTGGTCTGAAAAAACTTTTGAAGTCACTTCATTGAAATTTCCCGTACCTACAATGGCATATTTCTTAGTTTCCTTATCTTCTTTACGAGAAATCAGGCATAACTTGGAATGCACTTTCAGTCCCGGAACACCTAGAATAACCTTAACATTTTCTTTATCAAGTAAATTTCCGTATTGAATGTTATCCTGCTCATTAAATCTGGCACGCAGTTCAAGCACCATCGTCACCTTTTTCCCATTTCGGGCAGCATTGATTAAAGCATTAATTACGTTAGAATTGCGTGCCATTCGGTAACCAGTCATTTTGATTTCGGTAACCTTTGGATCAATTGAGGCTTCGCGGAGCAAATCGATGAAATGGTAAAACGAATGATATGGAAAATGGAATAAAATATCCCCCTTACTGATGCTGTTCAAATAAGTCTGACCATGAACAATTTTCTTATGCCTCACCGGACTAATCGGCTTATAGTACAAATGTTCAGCCCCGACCATAGGAAATCCCATAAAATCCTTAAAATTATGGATTCTGCTTCCTCCAATTACGACGTCTTCCTTTTTGAAATTTAACTTAAAGAGAAGAAAGGAGAGCAAATTATCGGGAATCTCTTTATCGTGTACAAACCGAACAAGCGCACTATTACCTCGTTTAACAATACTTTTTGCAACAATTTTCACGTAACTCTCGGCCACATCATCATCCAGGTCAAGTTCTGCATCACGTGTTAATTTAAAAATATAAGAACTTATTTTCTGGTAGCTAAACATGTAAAAAGTATCATCCAATTCATATCGAATGACATCTTCGAGAAGGATAATATAGGTTTTATCATCACTTGAGGGTATTATGACAAATCTTGGCAGCAAATCAGTGGGAACTTCGATCAAGGCATATTCGGATTTTTTATTCTTAGCCATATCGACAGCCAAGTAGATCGCATCATCTCTTAGGAGCGGCATTTTTGCGCCCTTTCTTAAGATAATGGGCATAATGCGAGGCCTTACCTCTCGTTTGAAATATAACGTCACATACTCGCCCTGCTCCGCAGAGAGCTGTTTCTCGTTGATGATGTAAATGTTTTCATCAGCCAATTCCTTAAGGATCTCATTGTATATTTCTTCAAACCGGTTACTGTGTTCGATTACAATTTCTTCAATCTGAGAAAGCACATCCCGAGGATTTCCACCCTCTGCCAGTGTCAACTGACCAATCATTGCCAAACGCCTAAGTATAGCTACACGAACCCGGAAAAATTCATCAAGGTTATTGGAATAAATTCCCAAAAATTTAAGCCGCTCGATAAGAGGAACTTCCTGTTTTGATGCTTCCTGAAGCAGTCTTTCATTAAATGACAACCAGCTGATTTCCTTACTCCTCAGTATTGCGTTCATGATGTATAAATCCAATATTAATTTCATAAAGATAAATAATCATCTCAGAAGAAAAACCGTCCAATAGATTTAATCGTGGAAGATGAATTCTATAGCACTCTTTATCTGCAAATTAAGAATATCATAAATCTTATAAATTGCGATTCAAAGAATCCAAATGATGTGAATAATCATCGTAAAATTGAACTTAAACTCTGCAATTGCGTTTATTTTAAATATATGGTTAAAAATCATATAGCTTCATTTTTGCAAAAAATCATTTTTTCTCGTAAGTTTGAATAGGTGTAATACGAAAGCCAAAATGACTGAAAAAGAGATAAAAGAGAAGTACATTCAGATTTGTAATATGTTATCGGCGCGCAAACTAAAACCCGCGTTTGATCTTGTTGAGCAATTAATTTCGGAAACAGGTCTGGGTGAATTCAAAGATGAATATACCAGCCTTGAACAAAATTATAAATTCATGCTTAAATACACCGTTGAAGGAATAAACGATCCAGAACGGCAAAAGATTTATAAACATTTATTAATCTCGACTTTCGAACT
>JANYLE010000337.1 GCA_025363795.1 Mariniphaga sp.
ATCATGCGGTAATAGTCTAAATCTTATTAAAACAATTTGGTAACAGGGCCATTTGTCAATATCACGATACAAGCTTTTGAATGTTGCCTTCCGCATGGAAAGATGGGAATCAAAATCCAATTATAACTAATTCAAAGAATCTCAACTCACCGTTTAGGTGGCGTATTTTGGCAGCAAATTAATTTTAGATTTTGCCGTAAGCGACAGTAAATTTTTCTTTTAAGAATAATTACATTGTTTATTGAAACGTCAATTCAATAAATCATTGTCGACAGCATGTATTAAAGAATAAGTAGTTATGAAATAAAATTTACGAAATAATTTCCTTTACAAATTAAATTTTTGTATATTTATTGCAAATCAATTTAACACCTTAATACTATTAAAAACCTTTTATTCCCTTGGTCATGACAAGCTCTTAGGATCTGCAACGTACAGCATACTCGTCAAAAATCTGCATTTTATTGGGAAACCGGCCATTCAAAATTTTGGTCAGATTCAATGTTTTATTTCAATTACAATAAGTCATGAAACAGTTTTTCCCACCAGAAATAATCCAAAACAGTGCTGAAAATTATTTTATTGAGCATCACTCGACAAGTAGGGTTGTATATCTTTTTTTGCTGTTGATCCTGTTTATTTCTTTATTTCTACTGCCAATAATAACGGTTGATATTACTTCCCAGAGTAATGGTGTGATCCGTTCCCGCTACGACGATAATATTCTTCTGCCTGCTGTTTACGGAGAAGTTATACGCGCAAATATTTTTGAAAACGCAACTGTAAAACAGGGTGATACCCTTCTTGTGATTAACACCCAAAAGACCGATGAACAGATTAACTTTTATAAACTTCAGATAGCGGAAGATACCATTCGTCTCAACGATCTTGATTTGCTGCTGAATAGTGCTAATCCTCAATTAAAATCAACGCTATACAGACAGGAAAATATAGGTTTCATGGGAAAATTAGATGAACAGAAAATCAAAATGTCACAGGTCGACAAAGAATTCACGCTTGCAGAAACTTTGTACAATAAAAAAGTGATTCCTAAAATGGAATATGAAGAGAAAAAGAACAATCACGAATATGAAATAAGCCGTTATAACAACATCTGCGAACAGCAAAAATTGACCTGGCAAACAAGATATACGGAACTAAGATTAAAAACGGAGGAGTTAAAGTCAAACATGGAGCAACTGCAACGCGATAAACATCAATATGTCATAACTGCTCCTATCTCCGGCACAATCACTGCTTACTCAGGGATTATGGAAGGCAATTTCATCGTCCCAAACCAGCAGATTGCACGTATTTCACCCGACAACGCATTGCTGATCGAGTGCTACATCAGCCCATCTGATATCGGGCTGATCCGTCAGAATATGGATGTCAGTTTCCAGATTCATTCTTTCAATTACAATCAGTGGGGTTTGGGTACGGGAAAAGTAACCGAATTATCAAATAACGTAATCAACATCAATAATCAACCTTACTTCAAGGTCAGGTGCAGTCTTGGTCAGAACTATCTTTCTTTGAAGAACGGGTACAAAGGATATCTTAAAAAAGGGATGACGCTAACTGGACGTTTTATGATCACGAAACGCAGTCTGTTCCAGTTACTCTACGACAAAACCGACGATTGGCTTAACCCTAAAATTACTAAAGATGAACGTTAAGGTTAAACAACACGACATCACTGATTGCGGGGCAGCATGCCTTGCTTCAATTGCGGCGCATTACAACCTTGGAATCCCGGTTTCACGAATCCGGCAGATTGCTGGAACTGATCAGAAGGGGACCAATGCGTGGGGAATGGTAAAAGCGGCCGAGAAAATGGGTTTCTCTGCCAAAGGGGTTAAAGGAAATATTGAGGCACTATCCAATGTTCAGCTCCCGGCCATTGCCCATGTTATCGTGAAAAAAATTCTGCAGCATTACATTGTGCTGTTCCGTATCAAAGATGGAAGCGCAGAATATATGGATCCCGCCGATGGCATCATGCACAAGGTGACATTGGAAGCATTTGCCGAAATGTGGAGCGGTGTGTTGATATTGCTGGCACCCGACAATGATTTTGTTCCCCGCAATGAAAAGATTTCGAACATTCAGCGCTTCCTGTTTTTGTTAAAACCACACCGCAGTATATTGGTACAATCGCTGTTTGGTGCAATTATTTACACCGTATTAGGACTTTCCGTTTCTATTTACATCCAGAAAATTACCGACTATGTGTTGGTTGATCACAACATGAAACTTCTCAACCTGTTAAGTGTCGGAATGATAACGATTTTAATAATTCAACTGTATATCAGTACCGTAAAAAGTGTGTTTATCATGAAAACCGGGCAGAAGATCGATCTAAGATTGATACTTGGGTATTATAAGCACCTGCTTACATTGCCGCAACGTTTTTTCGACACGATGCGAGTGGGTGAAATTATCTCAAGGATCAACGACGCCGTAAAAATCAGGGCTTTTATAAACGACACTGCCATATCGTTGCTAGTCAATCTGTTTATTGTTTTCTTTTCGTTTGCATTGATGTTCCTGTACAGTTGGAAACTTGCGCTGATCATTTTGACCATCATCCCGTTTTATGCGATTGTCTACAGCATTACAAACAGGCTGAACAAGAAACGTGAACGAAAATTAATGGAACATTCAGCCGAACTGGAAAGCCAGTTGGTAGAATCACTGAATTCGGTAAGGACAATAAAAGAGTTTGGCCTTGAATCGTATTCGAATATGAAAACGGAACTGCGGTTCGTCGAACTGCTACGGACGGTATACAAATCGGGGCTTAATGCAATATTTACTGGTACAAGTACTGAAACGCTGAGTCGTTTATACACCATCATACTCCTTTGGATTGGCTGTTATTTTGTGGTAGACAATACCATTACACCAGGTGAACTGCTTTCGTTTTATGCGATATTGGGATATTTCACTGCCCCGGCAGCCAGCCTTATCGGGATGAACAAATCAATACAAAATGCGCTGATTGCCGCCGACCGGCTTTTCGAGATCATGGATCTTGAGTGCGAAGAGGAGGAGAATAAGATGGATTTATCTCCTGACAAGGCCGGGGAGATCATTTTCAACAAAATCTCCTTTAGCTACGGAACACGAACTGATGTATTCGATAAGTTTAGTCTCACGATTGGAAAAGGACAAATCACTGCCATCATCGGTGAAAGTGGTTCCGGTAAAACGACACTGATTGCACTAATGCAGAAGCTCTATCCGTTAAATGAAGGTGCTATTTCAATCGGAGGCTATAACATTGCCCATATCACTTCCGGAAGTCTCAGGAGCATTGTGGGAGTTGTGCCCCAAAAACTTGATCTGTTTGCCGGAAATATTGTTGATAATATTGCAGTTGGAGAATTTCACCCAAATATTGAGCGCATCATCGAAATATGCAAGTCATTAGGTATGCTTGGTTTTATTGAAAAAATGCCGGGAGGACTTAATGCATATATTGGCGAGCATGGCGCGACACTTTCGGGTGGTCAAAAGCAAAGGATTGCTATAGCAAGGGCGCTATACCGAAACCCTGAAATTCTTGTGTTCGATGAAGCCACCTCATCGCTTGATTCAGAGTCGGAATACTTTGTTCAGGAGACAATTAACAAGATGAAAGCCGAAGGGAAAACAGTGATTGTTATTGCCCATCGCCTGAGTACAGTTGTAAATGCAGATAAAATCACCGTACTCGAAAACGGTCAGTTGATCGAGGAGGGAAGCCATGCGCATTTATGGGAAACGAAAGGGAAGTATTTTCAGATGTGGCAAAAACAACTTCCACTAATCCGCAACCTGCACCATCAAAATTTACTAACCTAAATATATAACAGCCATGAAGATGATACACCAATTGGAAAGGATCAAGAAGATAAACCGGATGATCAAATCGGCTAATACAGGTTCACCAAAAGAATTTGCCGGAGAGCTGGGTATAAGTGAAAGCCACTTTTATCGTTATATCGAAGAACTCCAGGAAATGGGTATCCCCATTCAATACAGCCGTGCACGAAAAACTTATTATTATGAAAACAATACTGAGCTTTCACTTAGCTACTCTTTAAAATTAATCTCCGAATACGGGACAAAAGAAATAATTGGCGGATGTGAAATATTCCCTTCACTGCTTTTTTATGAGAGTGGACTCATGTTCCTTTGATACCGTAACGTTACGCGTGTCAAACCTTGTAGCACGATAAAGAATGCAGGGATTAATTTTATTGAAATTTTTAATAAACATGAATCATGAAAGAGTTAAATGAAATTGAGTTGAGAGAGCTGGACGGTGGAATGATTTTCGATACCACTTGGTTCGCATGTCGAATTTGTGAATTTTTGGCTGGTTTTGAAGAGGGTTACGATGCAAACAAACGTTAATCTCAATATTATGAAAAATTTAATTGAATTAACAAGAGAAGAGGCAACCCAAATTGAAGGTGGAAGTATTCATGATGTTGGATATGCAATCGGTGCGTTGTGCGCAAATGTTGTAGACTTTGTACAAGGATTATGGTCACGTTTTTAAAAATAATCATTTAACACAATTACAATGAAAAATAACACAATGATTTCTTTAGACATTGCATCACTAAAAGAAATAAATGGTGGAAATCAAGCATCCTACGAGGCTGGCCAAGCGGTTGGTGAGTTTATTCGAAAATGGGCACTAGTTATCACTCTATTCACATTTGCGGCGTTGTAAATATTTATGAGGCTGTCCTTATTTTTGAGACAGCCTCATCTTTTATAGTGTACAAATTTACAAATCATTATTTACAAGTCAATTACGCAAGAACTTATTAACCTTATCTGATTAAGTACAATGCTAAGAGATTTTTATTTCTTTTTTATAAATCCTCAAGTAGGTGAATTTCCAATATATTTAAATCTCAACAAATCCATATTGCTGATTACGAAGATGATATTATTCTATTATGGATTGGCGTTATTGACTATGGCTTTGTTCCTACCAATTTTAAAATACTTGGATTTATTTCCACAAAAGGGCTTAAGATTATCGCAAATACCACTATCGTTCAAGTTGATTTTTTTTGTTCCAATTATTGAAGAAACTGTTTTTAGACTTTCACTAAAATTTTCGAAGCAAAATATCTTTCTGTCATTAGCTGCTTTACAATTTATACTTCTTTATCACACATACAGCCTGTTTGTCCTTATTATCATTTCATTAACGACTGCGTTGATACCTTATATGAGACTGATTCCCGAAACCTTTTATTCAAGATTAGGTTTAATCTGGAAGAATTACTTTCCTCTGGTTTATTACGGCTTGGCTTTATGTTTTGGATTGGTACATCTGTCAAATTTTCAAAACTTAAGAATAGCACACTACCTTCTATTCCCTTTGATTGTTTCAAACCAAATTATTATGGGATTGATTTTCGGCTATGTCAGGGTCACTTTTAAGAATGGGTTTATTTATAGCATTTTGCTACACTTTCTAATCAATCTCCCATTTTTTTGGATTGCACATCTCTGATAATAAATTGCATTTATATTCCAGACATGAATAATATATACAATTAATCAACTATGAAAGACTATTTTAAATATATCAAGAACCCCATCCCCTTAGAAAAGAATGAAAGGTTTACTTTAAATATCTATTTAAAAACCATATTGTTATGTTTAATTTTATCTTATTCAGCATCCGTTTTCAAGATACTTTTGAAGATTTTTGATTTGTTACCTGAATACAGAAATCCGGAAGTAAATTCAATCATTTTATTTTTTGGAGTAGCAGCTTTTTTGCCACTAATTGAAGAAATACTACTTAGACTAAATCTCAAAATATCAAAACTAAATATTGCTGTTTTTTTTTCTGTCCTGGCAGCATTAACTATCAAACTAATTTTTCTTCGTGGAATTCAGGTTTATATCTACCTTGTCGCAATCCCTATTTTTGCACCAATCTATTATATCATAAACAGATCAAATCTCCCATTACATAAGATTGAAATATTCTGGAGATCACATTTTAAATATATATTCCACTTCTCTGCAATTGCATTCGGAATGCTGCATCTTTTCAATTTTGAAACAATTAAATGGTGGATGATTGTTATTTCACCACTTTTAATAGCGCCTCAAATTATCGTTGGATATATATTGGGGTACATCCGGATGAAACACGGTTTTATCTACTGTTGGCTTATTCATTCAACAATAAACCTCTTTGTTGTAATGCTTGCTATTCACAAGGGAATAATAGTCGTTTTAATACTTTTCATTATATTGATAATCATCAACTATTTTATTAAAAAAATGGGAAAAATCATCTACAATTGAAATTACTGCTAATCAATCAATTTTAAATCAATGGACGAAAAAAAAATGAAATTGTCGAAATATTTGCTGGTGAGTATTATCAGACCTCAAAGATTAAATATTTACTGGAAGCAAATGGAATATAGGCATTTATAGAAAACAAATTTCTGATGAAATTGCCCCATGAATATAGTATTCAGGTGATATTGGACCTGTGGAAGTGGTAATTATTCGCTCATTCGTAAGTATCTGACGATGCATGGAACAAAGGAAAAATATTGCTTAATATTTCATTACATATTGTATTTTAGTCAATCACAATTTCCCAATAGTAGCGGTTTTTGCAGTAGAAAGTCACAAGGGAATATTGTAGAGGAGTCAGATACGTCAGAAGAAAATAAGTTATCTATTAAACAGGCGTAGTTACATCGTTTCTACCCGTATTTCCAATTCACTTAATAAGTTTCCCTTTTTTACAAAATCTTATTAGTACTAAAAATTCCTCCAACCCTTAAAATACCGGGTGCTGCTTCCCAAGTTTGCCTGCAATCGGCAGTTGATAATTCCATGTTGAAAGTAAGGTTGACATCTGGCGTATATCGTATATCTATAAGAGGGTGCTGCACCCCGGCTCCAATAAAAGAGCCGCCCCATTAACGGAGCGGCTCTTTGAATGATATAACCAACAATTACTTTTCGAAGCGGGCTTCAATAGCTGTAACCTGATTTCAATTTTGAGCTGTTTGAATATCAAAAAGACCCGCCTCGTTTTAATGAGAAGCGGGTCTTTTTAATAGGTAGTACAAATTGTGTAAATTAAAAAAAGTCAACTATTGAGATACAATAAGTTGACTTTTTTACGGTGACCCTGGAGAGACCATTTTTCCCAATAATTCAAAGTTCAGTAGGATTAACAAAATTGCTTATAATGCACTAATATCAAGATGTTAATAAATTTTAAGATGAGATTTATTTAGTTGCGTTTCGTTTGATTTAATCAAGATTTGTATGTATATTTGCTATTTACATACAAACTTTCAGCATGAATTATTCGATAAAATTTTATCCTGAAAAAAGGAAAGGTATTGTTGACAATGTTCCGTTAATGTTGTCAGTTACATATTCCAGACAACGAATGTTTTTTTATACTGGTCTACGGTGTAATATTAGTCCAAATCCAAAAAACAGTCAGTGGGATGCATCGCATAACAAACTTAAAAAAAACATGGTTGCACCTAATGGCGCGTCAGCACAAGAATTCAATGCTGACTTAACTGATATTACCAAGGCTGTTAATGATTTGTTCCAATTTTATGAAGTGTCGAAAGTCACCCCAACGCCTAAACAGCTACGGGAAGATTTAAAAATAAAATTAGGAAAGGTTTCAATAATTGAATTGCCGGAACAAGTTGGTTTTTTCGCAAGGTTTGATAAATATATTGAGGAAGCACAATTAAGCCCAGGTCGTAAAAATCATATGAGAACAACATACAACAAATTAAAAGAATTTAACCCAAATACTACGTTTGATAATTTGAACGTTCAATACTTAACTGAATTTCAAAACAAACTATTGAATGTTAACAAGATTAGCAAGAATACAGCTATATCCGAATTAAGACGGTTAAGAGCCTTTTTGGGTTATGCTATTAAACATGAATGGACTGTAAACTATCCTTTTAAATCATTTTCCATAGATGCTGAATCATACGGAGATCCAATTTTTATTACAGTTCAGGAAAGGGACAAGCTATTTCATGCAAAAGTTGTTGACGAACAGCTTGCTCAGGTTCGGGACTTATTCGTTTTTCAATGTTTCATCGGTTGCCGCGTAAGTGATTTAATGAGGATGAAAAAATCAAATATTATAGATGGATGTATCGAATACATTGCAGGTAAAACAAGGGATGAAAAGCCCCGAATTGCACGTGTCCCATTATCTGAAAAAGCAAAAATAATACTTGGCAGGTATGATTTTCCTAACGGTGATTTGTTGCCATATATAACCGAACAGAAATACAACGAATTTTTGAAGATGCTTTTTAGGGATAAGAGTGTAAAATTAACACGTATGGTTACCATTCCAGACCCTAAAACCAGATTAGGCATACAAGTATCAATTGACACGTTAGCATGCTCCCATATGGCACGCAGAGTATTTATTGGAGGATTGCACCACATGGGAGTAAAGAACGAGATTATTGCATCAATGAGTGGTCATGTTGAAAATTCAAAAGCTTTCAGCCGATACTACAATATCAATAAAGAGGATCAATCACAAGCAATAAAACTGATCGAATAACAAGCCACAACTTTCTATGAAAGGGAAAAATCGAAATTGTATTTTCCAGTGTAATTGATCGCTACTTCAAATATTAGAAATGTCAGTTTATTACCTCATAATAAGCTGATATATAAGCGTGTATTTATAGATATTATATTATGCTAAATGTTAATTAAAGTTAAATTTCGCATGTGGTTGTTCGTACAATGTCCCGAAACCGGGACATTGTACGAAACAATATAATATTTTATTAGCCGGAACAACCTGTTCCTCTCACTTTGTACTTCACAATGTGATTGTCAATGCTGACTAATTTTGAGATGGAATTGCACTACTACGATAATTTAGTAAACGCAAAATCAGATCCAAAATCTGATTTTTGAATCCGGTATTGGACATAAAAGCATCCCTAATAATCAACATAATATCACTGGGTTTTTTTGTCCTTTCTTGAATTAAGTCGATTTTGTTCATTTGCGCATACAAATTTTGAACGAACAAATAACGATTATGAACACAAAAGTTAAAATTCCTCCTTCAGAAACAAAGAAGCAAACAATCGGGGTAAAACTTACCGCAACCGAAATTTCAAAAATCAAGGCATTCTGCAAAGACAAGCGGGTTACCCAAAGCAATTTAATCCGGTATGCCATCCGTTGCTATATCCCAAATCTGTAATAACAATGTAAACCTCTAATTCTATTGATATGATTATTCAGTTTGATTTTGACGATGCTCATTTTGCGACTATAGTTAAAACTGCAGTTGCTGAAGTAATTGCAGAAAAATCTGTACAAAACCAACCACTGGCACCCAAGAGAAGAATATTGCATTCAATGCAGGAACTGGCCGATTTCCTTGATTGTTCGAAGGTAACCGCCCAAAAACTCAAAAATGAAGGCAAGATACCTTACAAACAAATGGGACGAAAAGTTCTGTTTGATACTGCCGATATTCTTAATGCCATGCACTCAGAAAAACGGAGATTCCGGCACTAAATAGTAGGTGATACAATTTCAAGCTAAATGTCTGCTTGAATTTTCGGATCAGCAGCTGATTTAAATATAAAAAGCAGGCAGAATATTGATTATTAAATATAGTTAAACATTTAAATAACAAATAGATATGAGCACTAAATTAGAAAAATCCCTAACGTTTAAAGGGACAACGATTGTTTTATTGGAAGAAAATGGCACCTGGTGGATAGCCATAAAGCCTATCTGTGAGGCACTTGGCATCAATTACGACCGCCAGTACAAGAACCTGAAAAAGAATAAATTTCTGGGTCAACTGTATGCTGAACAGCATACAGTTGCTGCCGATGGAAAGCTCCGAAATATGATTTGTTTGCCCGAGTTTTTCATCTACGGATGGCTCTTCCAGCTTAAGACAAACGTTCCCGGACTTGAACAATACCAATGGGAATGCTACAAAGTGTTGCACCAACATTTCCATGGAACCATTACCGGCAGGAAGGAACTGATCAAAGAGAAAGCCGATTCCCTGATGAAAATTGATGGTTTGAAGTGCAAAGTTTTTGCCAGTACCGAGGCGAAGGAGCTTGAAGCGCTGGATCGTCAACGAAGGGCCATCGACCGGAAACTGAAAAAACTGGACAAAGATCAGCTGGAGAAAGAACTGATATTGTTCAAATAAATCAACCAATCACCTGTTTAAAAATATGAAAAATACCTGCTTTACCTGGAGATCATTTCCTGATGACCACCAACAGTTCTGTTCCTTTCATACATGGTTCATAAGTATTCAACTGCCAAACTGTATGCTAAGATGAAAATCAAGGACTTAATCAGTCGCATTAACGACAGCATCGTTGAAGTGGTGAGCCACTTTACCAGGATTGAAAAGAGCGGGAACGGCTACAAGG
>JANYLE010000348.1 GCA_025363795.1 Mariniphaga sp.
CCGCCACCTTCCGCCAGATAGATCGGAATCGGAAGTCTTGAATGGTAACGGTTCTCCAGATAATAGTGGATATTCGATTTCCCTTTAAAATTCGATTGCTGAACCTCTTCGCGTGTTTTTCCTTTGGTGTTATCTTCCGGCATCGCAACATCGCCGATTTTGGGGATCTTCCTGGCAAGGTTTTTATTAACATCACTCACCAGCTTTTTGGCAGCTGCAATTTCATTATTGTACTCTTTATCGAAAAAAGGGTCGCTCGAACGGGATGAAGATTTATTCGCATCGTTTACCGCGCCATTCGATGCCAATTGAGATGATCCACGTGGTTGAGTTTGCTGGGATTGGGCGGCGATCTCATCCTTCAGTTTTTTCTCCTTTTCAGGCTCCGGAAGTTTTATCTCCTTTGCGACAAAGTCAATTGCAATAGTCTCTTCGGCAGGTTTTATACCATATTTCAGACCCGACGTTAGTAATACAATCAATATTATGATATGAAAAGTCAGAGTGGCAATCACCCCATAAATGTTCCGCTTATATATTTCTTTAAATTTCCCCATTAGCTGTCGGCAAAAATAAGCAATTTAAAGAACTACTTTTGATCCTTGAACTGAAATCGGAAAAGTGAAAGTTTGTATTGCTGAAAAACCAAGTGTTGCCAAGGAAATTGCCGCTATTATCGGGGCTAAAAATCGTATGGACGGCTATTTTGAAGGTAACGGTTACCAGGTTACCTGGACATTCGGTCACCTCTGCACGTTAAAAGAGCCGCATGACTACACCGACAACTGGAAGCGTTGGGATATGAGGATGTTACCGATGTTGCCTGATCGATTTGGAATCAAACTGATCAACGACAACGGCGTGAAAAAGCAGTTTGGCATTATTGAAAAGCTTGTGAATAATGCTGATGAGGTGATTAATTGCGGTGATGCAGGACAAGAGGGGGAACTTATTCAGCGATGGGTGCTTTCTAAGGCGGGCAACACAAAACCATTAAAACGTTTATGGATCTCTTCACTAACAGAAGAGGCGATCAGAGCAGGATTTGACCATTTGCGTGATGGCAGCGATTTTGATAAACTTTATGCAGCAGGGAGTGCCCGGGCTATAGGTGACTGGCTGCTCGGGATGAATGCGACACGCCTTTATACGCTTAAATATGGCCAAAACAAACAGGTGTTATCGATCGGAAGGGTTCAGACGCCAACCCTTTCCTTGATTGTGAAACGACAACTCGAAATAGATAACTTTAAGCCGGAACCATATTGGGAGCTGAAAACAAAATATCGTGAAGTCATATTTTCCGCTACTTCCGGCCGGTTTGGTACGCAGGACGAGGCTTCGGTAAAGTTATCGGAGATTATTGACCATGAGTTTTACATTATCTCTTACGAGATAAAAGCGGGAAGTGAAGCTCCGCTGCGACTTTTTGACCTTACTTCCTTGCAGGTTGATTGTAACCGGAAATTTGGATTTACGGCAGAAGAGACACTACGTTTGATTCAGAGCTTATACGAAAAGAAGCTTACCACTTATCCACGTGTTGATACCACTTATCTTTCTGAAGATATCTACAAAAAAATACCGGAGATATTATCAAAATTAACTCCATACCAGGAATTTACTGCACCATTACTCGCTACTAAAATTAAAAAATCGACCAAGATTTTTGATGATAAAAAGATCACAGATCACCACGCAATTATTCCAACAGGGGTCCTTTCAAATGCTCTGAATCCGGACGAGCGGAAGGTCTATGATATGGTTGCCCGCCGCTTTATCAGTGCCTTTTACCCTGATTGCAAGGTGTCAAATACAACAGTGTTGGGTGAAGTTAATCATGTGGAATTTAAGGTAACCGGCAAGCAGATTCTCGAACCCGGTTGGCGTGTGGTTTACAAAGAAGATGCAGGTAAAGCTTCGGCAGATGAAAATATCCTCCCAGTTTTCGAAAAAGGAGAACACGGACCGCATGAGCCAGAACTGGCCGAAAAGATGACTCAACCTCCAAAGCACTATTCAGAGGCAACATTATTACGCGCGATGGAGACAGCGGGTAAAAGTGTAGATGATGAAGAACTTCGTGAATTACTCAAAGAGAATGGTATCGGTCGTCCTTCCACAAGAGCAAATATTATTGAAACGCTGTTCCGGCACAAATACATCCGTCGTGACAAGAAAAAAATTATTGCAAATCCTACCGGTATTGAGTTAATTGGAACCATTGAAAATGAGCTTTTAAAATCAGCAGAACTAACCGGGCAGTGGGAAAAGAAGTTGAGGC
>JANYLE010000487.1 GCA_025363795.1 Mariniphaga sp.
AACGGTTATACCGTTGGCTGCGTCGCTGGCACGCAGGAAAAACAGTGTCTAAACTTTTCACCAATTCATCAGCATTAACAAGGGCGACATCCGTTAACCCCTTGTGAAAAACACAAGTCAGGGAATAGTAATTATAAACTGATCAAAAGCTATCAGAAATCAGCCTATACAGATAACCATACACTATTATAATTGCAAGTCACTTTCTGACCGGAAAATGACTACATTTGACGTGGCAGATTTCCCGCATAATCAGAAAGTTAATAGCTTATTTCCTGGTTATGGAGAACTGCAAAGCGTTATTTAACAGGCTGGCCGCATCGAGGTTCGGAACTTTCAGCAATACATTTATAGTTACCGGCAGAATGACAATTAAAGAATATAAAAACGATTTGGAGTCATCTGCCTATGAAAATTTACTTTGCATGAACACCGAAGACACCTCAGAACTGGAAATCTCATTATTACTTGAGGCTATCTACCAGCAATACGGATATGATTTCAGGCAGTATTCCAAAGCACATATCAGGCGCAGGATCATGAACAGGATGGCGCTGTCCGGAATAAAAGATGTTTCGCTTATACAATCAAAAGTTTTGAAGGATGAAACATTTGCCTATGAATTATTACAGGATCTTTCGATAACCGTAACCGAAATGTTTCGCGACCAGGATTTCTATAAGTCAATACGCGAAAATGTTATCCCTCTCTTAAAAACGTATCCTTTTATAAAAATATGGCATGCCGGATGTGCAACGGGTGAAGAGGCTTATTCAATGGCTATCATTTTGCAGGAAGAAGGCTTATATGACAGGACAACCATTTATGCGACTGATTTTAACCCGCGTGCTTTAAGCCGGGCAAAAGAGGGAATCTTTTCGAATAAATTAATGGCTGATTATACGACCAATTATCAGTTGTCAGGCGGAAAAGAATCCTTTTCAAATTACTATACGTCCAGCTACGATAATGTTATCATGAATCAGTCGCTGAAAAAAAACATTGTATGGGCCAACCATAACCTTGTTACCGATGGTGTTTTTGCCGAGGTACACCTGATATTGTGCAGAAATGTGCTGATTTATTTTGACCAGAATTTACAAAACAAGGTGCAGAATCTTTTTTATAATACCCTTATCAGCGGTGGTATTTTATGCCTGGGTTCTAAGGAGGGTTTGCGCTATACTGACTTTTCTGAAGATTATACCGATTTGGATAAAAAACAAAGGATATTTAAAAAGAGGTATTAAAAATGCGGTATGAAGCAATTGTAATAGGAGTTTCTTCAGGAGGAATGAATGCATTAAGATACCTGTTTTCTGCATTACCAGCCGAATTTGGGATGTCCATTATTGTTGTGCAACATGTTAGCGCTCGCTCCGACAGTCTTTGGATTAAATTATTGAATGACGTTAGTAATCTTAATATAAAAGAAGCTGATGAAAAGGAAAAGATTGAAGCAGGGAATGTCTACATTGCTCCGTCAAATTATCACCTGCTGATCGAAAAGGATAAAACCTTTTCACTTACAATTGATGAACGTGTGAATTTCGCGAGGCCATCAATTGATGTATTGTTTGAATCAGCCGCCGAAGCATATCAAAGCAAATTGATCGGGGTTGTACTTACGGGTTCAAACAATGACGGTACCAATGGAATAAAAAGAATCAAAGAGTGTGGTGGACTGGCAGTTATTCAGGATCCTGAAACTGCTGAATCTTCCTATATGCCTGCATCAGCAATGGCTGCTATTCAACCGGATTATATTTTGACTTTGGAGAATATCGCCGAGTTGTTGATGAAATTTAATCAGAATTTCGAATGATTGCACAATATGATAAAACATACAAGCGAAACAAATATTTAAATCAATGACACTTGGCAGGAAAATATTATTGGGATTTATTGCGTGTGCCGTCATCTTCACGGGGCTTGCGATTTTCACATTGAAAAACAGTGAGCGATTTATGACTTCCACTTCATTGGTAGATCATACACACAAAGTATTGAATGAGTTCAATCAAATATTGATTGCCAGCGTTGATGCAGAAACGGGTAATCGTGGTTACATCATCACCGGAGATGATGAATACCTGGCTCCTTTTTTCGCTGCCGATAACCGGATTGGAGTTCATCTTAATAACGTGAAGGAATTAACAAAGGACAATCCCGCTCAGCAAATCAATATAAAGGAACTGGAAAAGGAAATTAACTTTCGTTTTAATCAGTTGAAAAATGGGAATGATCTTCGGAAAAAGGATTTTGAAAAGGCAAGGGAATTCGTTTTGTCGGGTGATGGAAAAGAGGCACAGGAAAGAATAAGGAAAATCATTGAAAATGGCAGGAGTATAGAAAATACATTGCTTGCTGAACGCAAACAAACCAGTATTGAGGATGCCAATAATTTTAATCTTGTCTTTACTTTTTTGTTGCTGGTCATTATTTTGATTCTGATTGTTGGATACAATGTAATTTCCAAGAATTTAGCAATGCTTAAAATAGCTGAAGCTGAAACTGCAGTTAAAAACTGGCTGCTAACCGGCAGTGCAGAACTCAACGAGAAATTAAAGGGTGACCGGACGGTAGAAGAACTGTCAAACAGCACAATTGCGTTTTTGTGCACTTACCTCAAAGCAAACATTGGAGCTGTTTACCAGTTTAATGATCATGAAAATGCCCTCGAAATTAGCGGACAGTATGCTTTTATAGCTCCCAAGGATGCAAAACTGAAATTTGCAATGAACGAAGGGCTTATTGGCCAGGCTGCGTATGAGCAAAAACAAATTTCTGTATCCGATCTTTCCGAAAGCCAGATACGGATCACTTCATCTATATTGGATGTTAAACCAAAACATTTGCTGATTACGCCGCTTTTGTTTCAGGGTAAAACGGTTGGCGTTGTAGAAATGGGCCGATTGACCGATTTTAATGAGACTGAAAATGAGTTCATCAAAGTTTCAATGGACAGCATTGCGATCAGTGTGAATTCCGCTATTGCGAGAAAGCAAATACAGGAATTACTTAAAGAAACACAATTTCAAAGCATAGAGAAAGAAAAACGAGCTTCAGAACTGGGTATTGCCAACAAAGAGCTAGCCTTTCAGAATGATGAGAAAGAAAAACGGGCAGCAGAATTAGCTATTGCGAATAAAGAGCTTGCCTATCAGAATGATGAAAAGGAAAAACGGGCCTCTGAGTTAGAAATTGCAAATAAAGAACTCGCTTACCAGAACGACGAGAAAGAAAACAGGGCTGCTGAATTGGCTGTTGCCAATAAGGAACTGGCTTTCCAGAATGATGAGAAGGGAAAACGGGCCTCTGAGTTGGAAATTGCCAATAAGGAACTTGCTTTTCAGAATGACGAGAAAGAAAACAGAGCTGCTGAATTGGTTGTTGCCAATAAAGAGCTGGCCTATCAAAATGACGAAAAAGAAAACCGGGCTGCTGAATTGGGCATTGCCAATAAAGAATTGGCTTTTCAAAATGACGAGAAAGAAAACAGGGCTGCAGAATTAGCTATTGCCAATAAAGAACTTGCCTTCCAAAATGATGAGAAGGAAAAACGCGCGGCCGAGTTGGCTGTTGCCAATATAGAACTAGCCTATCAAAGTAAAGAAAAAGAGAAACGGGCAGCGGAGCTTGAAGTTATTAACCAAGAGCTTTCGAACCAGGCCGAAGAACTCCAGACCCAGCAGGAAGAGCTGAAGCAAATGAATGAAGAACTGGAGGAACAGGCGCAAAATCTGAAGCAACAACAAGAGGAATTGCAAATGACCAATGAGGAGTTGGAAGAGCAAACCCAGTCGCTGGAAATAAAGAACGTAGAAGTTGAGGCTGCCAAAAACGACATCGAACAGAAAACAAAGCAACTGGAAATAAGCAGCAAGTATAAATCGGAGTTTCTTGCCAATATGTCTCACGAGTTGCGGACACCGTTGAACAGTCTGTTGATTCTGTCCAAAGATTTATCTGAAAACAGGAATAAGAATCTGGATGATATTCAGGTAGAGAGTGCAGAGATAATTTATAAAAGCGGTACCGATCTGCTTGTACTAATCAATGAGGTACTTGACCTCTCCAAGATTGAGGCAGGAAAGATGTCAATCAATATAGAAAACGTATCGCTGCGGAATTTTAGTAGTGAGCTGGTTCGCGAGTTTAAGCACCATGCAGAACAAAAAGGTCTGAAGTTAAATGTAAAACTGGGTGAAGATTTGCCTGTTTTTATCCGTACCGATTCGCAACGTCTGAACCAGATACTGAAAAATCTTTTATCAAATGCCATCAAATTTACTGAAAAAGGAAGTGTTAGTATAAGCATTGAACGGGCTTCAGAAGGTACGGTGAATATATCAGTCACCGATACGGGAATTGGAATTAATGAAGACAAGCAGATGGCCATATTTGAGGCTTTTCAACAGGCTGAAGGTGGAACATCACGGAAATATGGCGGTACTGGTTTGGGTCTTTCCATATCGCGAGAACTTGCGAAATTATTGGGGGCAGAAATTAAGGTGAACAGTAAATTGAATGAAGGGTCAACGTTCTCTCTTATTTTGCCTTTGGAAATACGTCAGGACCAGGAACCTGCCATTACAAACACACCGAAGGTTCCGGTTATGTTCAGGTCTCACGCATCAAACGAGGCAATTTTCCTTAATTATCCCCACATTGAAGATGACAGAGATACGATTTCCATCGATGATAAAACAGTTCTCATTATTGAAGACGATCTGAAATTTGCTGACATACTTTTAAAACACGCCAACAATAAAGGATTCAAGTGTTTATCGGCAACAACCGGAGAGG
>JANYLE010000488.1 GCA_025363795.1 Mariniphaga sp.
CAGGAGTCATTTAACTTTTATTCCACCACTTTACGCGGAGTGAAAGAACCAAAACCACGCTGGAAGCGGGTTGTTGAGGAGACCAATAGTGGTCTGGGTGAACTGATCGGACAGGTTTATGTGGATGAATACCTTCCCAAAGGAACCAAAGAGAAGCTGGTAGAGATTGGTCAGAACATCAGGACCGTTTATGCAGGTCATATCAAAGCGCTCGACTGGATGAGCGAGAATACCAAAACCAAGGCCATCAAGAAACTCAATTCGGTAATCTTCAAAGTTGGCTATCCTGATCAGTGGAAGGATCTCAGTGCGCTGGATATTGATCGTAATTCCTACGTCACGAATGTCATGAATGCTAACCAATGGGAGTTCAACTACATGGTTGCGAAATATGGCAAACCCGTCGACCGCAAGGAATGGGGCATGGAGCCGCAAACCTATAACGCCTATTACAATCCCTCTAACAACGAAATTGTTGTGCCAGGTTGTAACATCCTCGTACCGGGTTATGAAGGCAGGATGGCTGATGATGCCATACTTTACTCCGTCATCGGCGGTTCGACTTTCGGGCATGAGATCACTCACGGCTTCGATGACCAAGGTTGTAAATACGACGAATTCGGAAACCTGAATAACTGGTGGACAAAGGAAGATAGTACGCGCTTTTATGCCAAAACGAAGATGATCGTGCACCAGTTTAATAACTTTATTGCAGTAGACAGCCTGCACATCAACGGCGAACTCACCCAAGGCGAAAACATTGCTGACCTTGGAGGTATCATCATGGGGTATGAGGCTTTCAAGAAAACAGCACAGTATAAGAACAAAGAAATGATCGGCGGACTAAATCCCGATCAACGCTTCTTCCTTGGTTATGGCCTTGCATGGATGATCAACGAAAGACCGGAAGCAGTTGCAAACCAGGTGCGTAGCAATGAACATTCGCCTGCCAAATTCCGCGTCCTCGGCCCTTTATCAAATATGCCGGAGTTCTATGCCACTTTTGGTGTCAAACAAGGGGATGCCATGAGGAGGGCAGATAGCGTAAGGGTTAAAATCTGGTAAAGCCTAGCACCATCTGCCTGTCTTTGCCAGTTGATAAGGCAGAACTTTATTTTGCCTGGCAGTGATGAAACACGAAGTATATAAAAAGAGGGAGTGTCGCCACCCCCTCTTCAATTCATCCTTAAAAATCCAATTTAATTAACCGTACTTTTAATTCACTTGTTTAAATTTCAATGTCTTTTATTACCCAAAAATCAGAGGTTAGTTTACTGAAAAAGAAATCATAGGGCATATAAAAATATCCTTTATCACCCCATCCGGCACCCCATGAATTGCGAACGATGATCCATTTCTTTGCATCATCATATCCAACGGCAGCAACTGCATGACCACCTAAAACTTTCTCATTGGCTGCAGGCATTGGCATAATCCCTGTTTTTGCAACATCTGGTCCTTCAAACGATGTATAAACAGTAAATCCGAAAACAAATACATCGCCAGCTGCCAGACAAGCCTTTACCGAATTCATATCCTGACCGACTGCAGAATATACTTTTGACTGATATTTCAGTGCTTCGGTATAAGCAGTTTTGGTAGGTTTCTTTTTGAACTTTGCAATGACGTAAGGCCATGTAGTCTCCTTACAGGCTCCAAGCTTATTCACTGACTTTACGCCGTCTCTGATCATCGCTCCTGCATCAGAGTTAACAGTTCCTTCCATTACACGTTCGTTGTAATAAATAAAGAGTCGGGAAGGGGTAAAATGGGTAGTTAACTTCTTCTTGATCTGCTCAAATTCCAAAGCACCAGCTATTGCATTGGCAGTACATGAACCAAGCTGACCTTGATCATAAACGACTGGGCAATTAGCTCTTAGATCCACTTTTGAAGGCAAAACTGCCGGAGCAGTTACTTTATACTGGAAGTCTCTTTGGTCCTGGAGATCTGGTCTCCATCCATAAATTTGATTGCTCATGTTTTAAATGTTTAAATTAATAATTACGTTGCCTCAATAATTGTTAATACCATCCAAACTAATGGGATCTGAGCTTTTACGTTGATTCGCTAAATAAAGTTTATCATTTTTGCAAAATTTAATTTAATCGCTTTAATATTTACCGGAAAACTTCTGTTAAAGTACCTGACCACCTTGTTTCAGGTGCCTCGGAATTAACATGAAGATAATTATCATCTCAACTTTTAGGAAAAGAAAAAGGGTATCCCGACCAAAGAAACCCCTACTATAAATGTAATATACAACGAAATCAGTCGTCAGGAAAAACTAAAACGACTCCCCGAAAGAGATGTAAAAGCCACTATTCCCATTATTTCCGACCGCATAATCCAGCCTCAAATTTGTCTTATCGTGTTTGTCGACCAAAAACCGTAATCCCAAACCATAATTATACTTCGAATCATTGATTTTGAAATTGTTGGCAAAAAGATTCGAAATCCCTCCGAAAGTTGCAATGCCAAATTTCCAAACCAACGGGAGCCTGAATTCTGTTTGAATTGAACTTAAATTCTTGTCGCGGTATCTTCCATAATTGTAACCCCTGACAAATTTGTCGCCCCCCAGAAATGAATAATCATAAAATGGAACTTTCCCAAATCGAAAATCATTAATCATCCTGCTTGCCCACGTATATTTATCAGCCCATGTTTTATAATACCTTATATCCAGGGTCGTTGCTACATAATCGCTTTTCGAAAAATTGTACCCTGTATTGAAATTAAAATAAAAGCCTTTTGTTGGGGTCAGAAGGCTATTTCGCGAGTCACGTAGCAAGGTTATACCAACTCCGAATGTGGATTGATCAGCCAGTTCCGGATAAATTAGGTCACCTGAATAATTGACATTACTATAATTTATAAATCTCAAATTTGGACCAATAAACAATTTCCCGCTTAAATTTCGCAGGATATTCGCCTCAAAAACAAATCGGTCACTGTTGAAAAGCAATTTATTGCTCTCGGGCGTATTTGACCCAATACCGTAGTAATAATCAGGATATTCAGAATAGTGAATTCTCCCCTTAGTAAACCATTTCTCATCTTTAAAAAAATAATTCCATTCACTTTCCAGGATCAATTGCTTATTCCAGGTGTAGTTAAACTCAAATTTCGCATTTGATGTCCGTGTAAGAGAATCTTTGTAAAGGTCAATTGTAAAAAGGGTAACCGCACCTATATATGTTTTGGTTTCCGGAGAATAGCCAATCGTCGGAACAGGTAATAGTTTAATTTTTTTTGTTGAATCCTGTCCTGCAACAAAACCTGAGAACAGCGTAAGAAGAACTGAAATGGAAAACAATCTGATCATTAATCAAAGTTTTAGATGCAATTGTTAATTTGTAAAGAAGACCAACATTGCAACAGTCGTCCCAATCAGAAACATTGCAATTGGAACCGATATTCGCAGTACTTCTGCAGGTTTCATCAACCGGCTTGCCCAGGTATAACTTATATTTCTCAGGCTTAAATACAATCCTGTTAATATTACAATAGCCTGAAACCATGGAATAAACTGCGGCAGAAACTGATGCCATGGAATATTGGCCGTTCCAAAGAAATCCCAACCCCATCCAAAAGGGTCAGATGCTGATTGAATTATAAAGGTTTTATTCACAAAAAGCATGGGAATAACAAATGCAACCCAAAGCATCAACCCCAGCGGCAGCAATGCACCGGAAGAAGTTAAAAAAACCGTTTTGATGCTTGTGCTGCCTTTTGATAATTTGGCACTTAACCAGGAGAGTACATATAAAACACCTGGAATAATAACCAGGGAAAGCGACCAGACGATCAGCGTATATATTCCGAAAAGTCCCCAATTTTGCTTATCCATTATATTCACATAATCCCTTACCTCCGGCCAGTGTCCAAGGTACAAAATACTGTAAACAATAGAGATGGTAAATAATGCAATAGCCAGCCATGCCTCGCTGTAATTGCGTGATACCGTTTCAGTGCCAAATGGTCTTTTAAATAGTGACACATTATTGTTTGGACAACTATGGGTGCATTCGAGACACAAGCCGCAATCTATGTTTTCACGCAACTCTCCTACATTCAGACCATAGGGGCATGCCCATCCCTCTTCGCTCCCCAGCTCACAACTATGCGATTTGCACTGATCGCAGACTTTCTGAGATTTATTACGCAGCGCCCAGGTGCTCATCTTCGAATAGGTACCGACAAAAACGGCAACGGGACATACGTAACGGCAAAATGAACGCAATTCCCATATTAAAGCCATAATGGTGGGAATCAACATTAACAGGAGTACCGTTATTCCCGAAATATAGGGTAACGCCACCAAAGTAGTCGAAAAAGTAGCCAGAGTTAAAAACACGACCAATCGGAGCCAGTTATTATTCAGTGATTCAGGCCATTTTAACGAAAGTCCGTAAAATCTGTTTTTGTATTTATTCGTTATTCCTTCTTCAGGAGTAAAAACAGATTTTCGTTGGAGCAGATCACCAAAAAAAGGCAATGGACATATTGTGCACCAAATTCTTCCACCTAATGGGGTAAGGATTGCGACTAACAGAAAGAGCCATAACGTCCACATCATTAGCACACCAAGATTTCTTCCGGATACTTTCGTACCTAAAACGGAAGTGAGGATAACGATATAAATCATCAACATTGTGAAAAGGATCAGAATAACCTGGGGCCATCTGGATTTCACCAACCATTTTAACAGGTTAGATTTTTTAAGCAGATCCGTATACCCGGATTTTGAGTCATCGGCATTATTGCTTATCGCAACTTTCCTGAATATTCCAATCAGCCACAGAAATAATATTCCAATCAGGCTTCCAAGGCTGAAAACCAATAAGGTATTAGGAAAGATAATCAGTTTCCCCTGTTCAAACGCGTGCATTGGACCACACCATGTATGGCAACGATAATTACTCTTTGATACAATATAGTTTAATATCCCAGCGTGCCGGGCAACAATAACCACTTCTTTGGTCGACACCGGTTTGCTTGTTGGGTCACTCGTCTTAAAAACGAGTACCTCGTCGTGAGCCGGGCTCACCTTGACATCCATATCAAACTCCTCAAGAAAAAAAGAATGACCCGTATCGTCGGCTGAAAAAGTAAGATGAAGTCGGTCGCCCCTGTTGCACCGGATAACCGACGGATCTTTTCCATACCGAAAACTCCTGATATGCACATACCTGTCAACAGGCTCATTAATAAAAAACTGACAGATTATTGCAGGTATTAGTCCAAAACTTAAAATCAGGACAAAATTTAAAATAGGTCTTCTGAATCTTTCCATATATGGAATAATGTCTTTACCGGTCTGGTTTGATTAACATAGGAAACTCATCAATTTAAGCAGCGCCAATGATAATTATTTTTTTTCTATACCAGACAGGCAATTGAATTTTTATATTTTTGTGTACTAACAAATAATCACGGTAATGGCCCGAATCAATAAAGATGGTAAAAAACCCAAAGGAGGAATGAAAAATTTAATTCCAGTTGGAATAATTTTAGTTCTGCTTGTTGGCATTCCTTACTTAATGCTTAATTATCAATCTGGCCGATCCGGAATGAGCAAAAGTGAAATTATTAGTGGCATGTTTAACCGGACCAAAAAAGCCGCTACAGATACAAGCATCGTTACAGTAAATAATGTAGGTGCAAAGATCAATTTTCTTGATAAAAAACCAATAGGACAACCATTCACCGAACCGCCGATGATCTCCAATATTGCGGCTGTAGATCTCGATAATGATGGGTTACTGGATGTTGTTGTTTGTGATGCAAAAAACAGTACTGTTTCATGGATTCGTCAGTTCCCCGCAGGCACTTACACTGAAACTATTCTGGCCAAAGATCTTATTGCTCCTGCACATGTCCAGGTTGTTGACTTTGATAAGGATGGCGATAAAGATATCATGATTGCAGTTCTTGGGATGTTATTCCCGAATAACGACAAAATTGGTTCGGTGATAATTCTTGAAAATGACGGACATTGCAATTTCACCAAACATGTTATCGTTGATAAAATTGCACGGGTATCTGATGTCAGGGCGGGCGATCTTGATAATGACGGCGATATGGATCTTGCCGTTATCCAATTCGGATATGACGATGGAGAAACAAGGTGGATTGAAAATCTCGGAAACTGGAAGTTCAAAAGCCACATACTGCAAAGCATATCAGGTGGGATAAATATAGAAATAGTTGATATTGATAAAGATGGCGATATGGATCTCATTTCCATCGTGAGCCAGGAGTGGGAGGAAATTTATGCCTTTATCAATGACGGGAAAGGAAATTTCAAACCAAAATTACTTTACAAAGCAAGTAATGAGGACTTTGGATCCAGCGGAATCTCAATATGCGATTTGGATAAAGATGGCGATGATGACATTCTGTATACCAATGGTGATGCTTTCGATTATATACCACCACAACCCAGGCCGTGGCATGGGGTGCAGTGGTTAGAGAATAAAGGGAATCTGAATTTCGAATTCCATCGTATCTGCAATTTTCCAGGTGCCTATAATGCACGACCATTTGATATCGATAATGACGGCGATCTTGACCTGTTTGTAGTAAGCGCCTTTAATAATTGGGAAAAACCTGATGCTCAAAGTTTTGTCTGGCTTGAAAACATGGGGAATATGCAGTATAAAAAACATGAAATTGCCACTTCTCCAACGCATTTACTTACGCTTGAACTGGGTGATTTCAATAACGACGGTTTGATGGATTTTGTAACGGGAGGTATGCACGCCTATCCACCGAATGACCGGATGGGAAGGATAACCTTGTGGACCAATAATGGGGCGTTGTCCGGCAAAAAATAGCCAACGAATGCTGTTAGGCGTTGAGCTATCTCTGTATAGCGCTGTGTATTTAAATATTATTGCATAGCGTTATACAGAGTTCTACTGAAATCAAAAAGAAATAATTTTTTCACATAATTGACCTGCGAAGCAAATTAATCCTCATAACTAGGAAGCAATCCCCAAAATCGTAAAATAGTATCATTTAAGCCACTCCCCTCCTTTTGCCATTACCGGTGAGATGCATAATGGTTTTGTAAAAAGAAACCCAAACTAAATTTCCACTTCTACCGTTTTTTTTATAGGTTTGTCCACCGTTAAGGGACACGAAAACCTGTTCGTGGCAGAAAACACCAAAAATCAGATTTACTATGGAAGAGATAAACCGCAGATCATTTGTAAAAAAATCGGGAGCAGTTGCAGGTACAACACTTGCCGCATCCATGATTCCCTGGTCAGTAAGTTGCAGCAGCCCATCGGATAGAATAGGTGTTGCATTGATTGGTTGCCGAAGCATGGGATTTACCGATTTAAAAGCATTTCTGGACGAAGAGAATGTCGATTGCATTGCCATGTGTGATGTCGACAAAAAGATCCTCGAAGAAAGAGCTTCCGAAGTTGAAAAACTAAAAAGCAAACGGCCACAAACTTTCACTGATTTTCGTAAAGTACTCGAGCTAAAAGATGTTAATGCAGTAATTATTGGCACACCAGACCATTGGCACGCCATTATTATGATGATGGCGCTTGAAGCCGGCAAGCATGTGTATGTTGAGAAACCTATGGGACACAGCATTGAAGAGTGTCTGATGATGGTTAAAGCCGCAGCAAAGTATCCGAAACAGCTTGTCCAGGTTGGAATGTGGCAACGCAGTTCCAAACATTGGTTCGATGCTTCAGACTATGTCCGTTCTGGAAAACTGGGCGAAGTTAACCTGGTCAGAGCATGGATTTATAAAGGAATGGGCGAACCAGTTCCGGCACAACCCGATTCAGAAGCTCCCGATTACGTCGATTATAACATGTGGCTTGGGCCGGCACCCAAGCGACCTTTCAATAAAAACCGTTTCCATTACGATTTCAGGTGGTATTGGGATTATGCAGGTGGAGCAATGACTGACTGGGGCGTTCACCTGCTCGATTTTGCGATTTATGGAATGAATGCCGGTTATCCTGAATCAGTCTCTCCCGGAGGAGGAAATTTTTTGAACAAAGAAGTGATCGAAACACCCGATATCCAGCAAGCTTTATATAACTATCCCACCCATACGATGATCTGGGAATGCGGTTTGATTCCCCGTTTAGGGCCTTACGGAATGCACCATGGCGTATCATTTACCGGAACGAAGGGGACATTGATCGTCTCAAGAAACGGCTGGATGGTAAATTCTGAGTCGAGCAACAAGGACAGTAAAAAATTCATTGCTGATGTTGCGTTGCAACCTGCCATTGGCGGATTAAAGGAACATGTACAGAACTTCCTGAATGGTATCAGGAAAGGTGAAAAACTGAATGCACCTGTTGAAGTTGGTGCTAAAACCGCGATTATCTCTGAAATGGGAAACATCGCTTACCGTGCAGGAAACCTTTTACATTGGGATGTTCAGAATATGAAATTCGTTGAGGAAGACGCCAATAAATTCACAAAGTTGACTTACCGCGAACCATGGAAACTTCCCGTTTTGTGATTCAGGGAGATTGATATAAAAAGAAAACCATCCAATGTGAAAATTTGGATGGTTTTCTTTTTATGGGCAAAGGCCCATAAAATTTCATGTCCGTAGCCCGACTTGCAAATCAAATAACACAGAGATCATTTGATCATCGATTCACGACAACAAATCTATTGTTTGATAGAGAATAAATAGCTGCCGGCTTTCAGGTTGATCACATTTGTATTGTTTCCACCCTTTGTAAGTTTAATTGCACTTCTTTCCGACAATATTTTTCCGCTTTCGAGAACCTGACTGCCTTTTAAAGATAGTTCCGCAGTACTGTTGGGAGGGACAATAACATGATATTCAACTTTTGTGCCCAACCTTTTCCATGATGATAAAATTGTGCCGTACGGAGAGATATGGCTTGCTTCGAAACTTTTGAGTCCGTTTACAAAATCAGGTCGCAGCAACACATTCTTAAACCCTGGTTGTTGTTCGTCTGGATAGATTCCTCCCGGTGATTTATAAAACCACGCCCCAATCTCTCCAAACATGATATGATTAAGCGATATATCGGATTTGGAATCAATTGGCCAATTCTCGTACAATGTGGTAGCTCCGTTTACGATCCACCAACCCCACGAAGGAAAAGTTTTCTGCAGAGCAACTTCGTATGCAAGATCGGCGTAACCATTTGCGCTTAAAGCATTCAAAATAGTTTTGGTGCCAAGCAAACCGACATCAATGTGTTTACCATCGGCAATTACACGGTTGGCAAGATTTTCGGCCACCTTACTGCGTAACTCCACCGGAACAATTCCCCAGTGAAGTGCAGCACTCAATTCTGTCTGAAATCCGCTTCCATAAACTCCGGTCTCCCGATTAAGGTATTTAGCGTTGATTGCATTTTTAATTTTTAATGCCAAAGCATTATACTTTTCAAAATCAGCTTTATGCCCTAAGATATTGGCCGACTTAGCCAATATTAAAACATCGGTATAATAATAAATCGAAGACATCATCTCCTTCGAAGCTACCGATTTCACAGGAACCCAGTCGCCTAATCCCCAATCGGTCAATCCCGCCGGACTCATAAGGGTAATATGATCAACATACCGGCGAATATTCCCGTAACAATCGGAAAGCAATTTAGCGTCACCATAAAACAGGTAAATGTTCCAGGGGATGATGGCAATTGTACTCGTCCAATCGGGACCATTAGCCCAGGAATAGCCCCACCCGCTGGTTGGAATGATTGCAGGCAGAACGCCATTGGGTTGCTGTTCATCACGATGATCAGCCAACCATTTTTCATAGATGGTCAAACCGTCGAAATTATAAAGAGCTGTTTCAATGGCGATATGCGCATCTCCGGTCCAGCCGTTTTTTTCACGCTGCGGACAATCGGTCGGATACCCAAACAAATTCGACAAATAGGAGTTGTTCGTCGCTTTCCAAATCTTGTTAAGGATGGTATCAGAAGAGGTAATATTTCCAACCACAGGAACATCGCTGTGCATGAAATATCCTGTCAAATCTTCTTTTTTTAATTCAACAGGCTGATCACTTGTCACTTCAACATACTGAAAACCTTTGTAATTAAAAGCAGGTTTAAATGTCTCCTCCCCTTCTCCACGAAGGGTATAAATATCGGTTTGAAATGGATCAAGCTGATCGGTAGGACGATAATGAACATCAATATTCGATTGATCAACCATTCCATCACTTCCAAGGCGTTCACCATGTTTGAGTCTGATAACTGTCCCGGCTTTACCACTCACCTTTAGCTGACTTACACCTGCAATATTCCGCCCTAAGTCATATATATAGTGACGATCGCTGAATCTTGTCATTTTTACAGCGGGAATCACCTCAACATCCCTGATTGGATGAAGCATCTGGGCTACAATATTTACGGAGGGAGCACCGACAGCAATCGGATCTTTCCAGTTCGTATCCTTAAATCCGGGCATATTCCATCCTGGTTGAATTAATCTTGCATCAATATGCTCTGCAGTATAAATGCTGTTTAAAACAATCGGACTTAATGAAGTTTTCCAATCGGTTCCGGAAGTTATGGTCTCCACCGATCCATCTGTATACGTAATACGGATATCCATGCAGAAACGGGGTCTTGCACGCCATGGCGCCTGATCGAAATACCACACAGCCGTTGATTGATGGTTATACCAACCATTCCCCAACTCTACACCAACTGCATTTTGCCCCTCCTTAAGGTAATTAGTGATATCATGGGTCACATAAAGTGTCCGCCTATCGAATCGTGTATACATCGGATCAAGCCGATGATTACCAACCTTCTTTCCGTTAATGGTTAATTCAAATAATCCTGCTGCCGCTATATAAGCCCTCGCTGAATGTATTTGTTTGACGGCGCT
>JANYLE010000493.1 GCA_025363795.1 Mariniphaga sp.
TACCGAGTCTTTTGTAACAAACTTAT
Source organism: Mariniphaga sp. (assembly GCA_025363795.1). GTDB lineage: Bacteria > Bacteroidota > Bacteroidia > Bacteroidales > Prolixibacteraceae > JAAFHB01. Next base: position 27 of record JANYLE010000493.1, read on the forward strand.
TAAGACCACTGGTAGTTCCGATCCATATGTTTTGTTCAGAATCTTCACAAAGCGATACAATAAAATTGCTGCACAGTGTATTCGTTGAATTTTGATTTCGCTGGTAATGTATAAAGCGATGCTCTGTGCGTATGTATTTATCCAATCCCTGCGTAGTGGCAATCCAAAGGTTATGAGAAGCATCTTCAATGGTACGGTAAACCAGATTGCTGCTCACTTGCTGTCCTCCGGCTCCCTGCAGAAAGATTTCAAACTTTTGATTTTCCAGATCTAATTTGTACAAGCCATTTTGGGTTGAAATCCAGAAGAAGCCAAAACTATCTTCTAAAATGTCATTCACCCTTATATTCTCAAAATCGGGTAATTTGTCGCTGTTAAAATATTGTCTGATTGGCAAAAAGCGCTTGTTTACCTTGTCAAACAGGTTGATTTTGTCGCGTGTACCTATCCAGATGCGGTTTTTACTGTCTTCATAGATAACATGGACAAAATTATTCGAAATGTGGGCATTGCCCTTTGACTGTGAAGTATAATGCATAACCTTATTTGTAAAGCGGTTTATAATATTTAACCCGCTTCCCCAATTTCCTATCCAGATGTTATTTTGCTTGTCTTTATAGACTGAGGCTATTACATTATCCAGCAAATCAGCCGAATGATAGCTGGGGCTTCTTCGGTACAAATTGAATTTACTTTTCTTGAGATCGATTTTATCAATCCCGTTTAATGTACCAATCCAGAGTAAATTAGATTGATCAATCAGCAACGATAAAACAATGTTATGACTTAAATTGCCTGTATTCTGGTCGGAGGCTGCAAAATTAATTTGTTCCGATATTTTAAAATCGCGGTTAAACGAAAGCCGGAATAACCCGCCGCCATTCGTTCCTATCCACAATTTCCGGTTTCGGTCTTCCCTGATCGACCTGATAAAATTTGTATTCGGGCTCTCCTTCCTTTTCTGATCCAAAGAATAGCGTGATACAGCAAAGTTTTTTAAATTCAACCTGTTCAAGCCATCCTGCGTTCCAATCCACAGGTTATCCTGCGAGTCTTCCGTTAATGCTGTAATGTTTTGATTGCTTAAGGAATTAGACTTTGCCAGTGTATCTAGAAGATAAAATTTCTTTTTATCTGAATCAAAATACCAAAGTCCCTCTGATGTCGACATCCATATTTTTCCATCATGGGTTTGAATAATTGGTCTCCCTTCATCGCTGATTTCGTTGCTAATCACCTTTGGATTGACAAACATTGTAATTGCTAAAGTTTTAGGATTAATAATATTTAAAGTGGAAGCAGTATTTGCAAGGATATTCCCCTGCATGTCCTTCGATAGTCCGTAAATATAATTGCCCGAAATGCTGTTGGGTTTGCTGGCATCATAAAGGTACTGTTTGAATTGCCCTGTTTTTTGGAGGTATTTATTTAACCCGTTGCGTGTGCCAATCCAAATATCACCTTCGTTATCTTCCGTAATGGAATAAATCCAGTTATCAGAAATCGAATTACTATCAGCCGGATTATTCAGGTAATTATCGAATGAATAACCATTAAACCTGTTTAAACCTTGTTGCGTACCAAACCATATATAACCTTTGCTATCCTGGAAAATACATTTTATAACGCTTTGCGACAATCCATTATCAACGGAATAATGTGAAAAGACAGCCTGTTGGGCAATGCAGATCTGCTCAAAAACAAGCAGTAGAAATATTGCAGATATCCAATTTTTACGAATCATAAGAATTCGATTTTATCGTGTAATAAGTGACATTTCGTTGCATTATTTACACGGCTGCTTTAACTTCCAATACAGATAATTAGATGACCATTAAATTACAATTTTAATCTGAATTTACTTTTAAAATTATAAAAATTTAAGATTCGGATAAATTTCAGGAGGCGTTATCCCACATTATATCATTCAACAATATGGAAAGGATAAAAAAACTTGGCGAACCAGTCAAAAAACAGTCAATATCATAATGCTCTATCAGCAATTGTAATTTTCTTAATTGTATTACTCTATCTAAGTGAAATCCTTGTGGTAAAATGTCATTAGAAAAAAATGTTTCTATAAAGGAAAAGATAATTTCCAGAAAGGAAGCTGATGGATTCTAAAAGTACGCCGCTAAACTTGGCTATTGTCTGGAAGTTTTACTCACTCCATTAGTTAATCGCTATAAAATTTCGACATTTAGGCAGAACATCCCGCAAGAATATTTCTTAAATTTGATAGCATATTAAGTTGTGAAATCGATTCTGCATCGATCCAACACATCGGTGCTACAAAAACTATCAGAATTAAATAGCAAAAAGGTGGAGGATCACATTATGAAAACATCAAACTATTTTGCATTATTAATTTTTTTTGTCATTCTTGGCATTGGTGTTGCGATTGCTTATGCCAGCTTTGGAGTTCAGGCAAATACAGAAGGCACCGTGATTGAAGTAGTTTCCTTCTTTATTGCCCTAATTGTTTCAACTGCAATTAAGATTGCAGATCAATGGGAGAAGGCTGTTGTATTGCGATTAGGACAATTCCATTCTCTAAAGGGACCGGGACTTTTTTTCATAATCCCGATTGTAGACACAATTCCCTACTGGATTGACATCCGCGTTATCTCATCATCGTTTACGGCAGAAAAGACCCTTACAAAAGATACGGTCCCGGTTGATGTGGACGCAGTATTGTTTTGGAAAGTTTTTGATTCGAAGAAAGCAGCTCTTGACGTTGCAGACTATAAAAGTGCGATAAATTGGGCCTCTCAAACTGCACTTCGTGATGTTATTGGCAAGACAATGCTTTCGGACATGCTGGAAGGGAGGGATAAAATCAGTAAAGAGCTTCAGTCGATTATTGATGAACGCACCGAACCATGGGGCATCAATGTAATTTCAGTCGAGGTTAAAGATGTCCTGATACCCCATGCGCTGGAGGATGCGATGTCAATGCAGGCGCAGGCAGAGCGGGAACGACAAGCCAGGGTAATACTCGGTGATTCGGAGCGACAGGTAGCAGAGAAGTTTGAAGAAGCTGCTAAATCGTATTCCCACAATCCTACGGCCCTTCATTTAAGGGCAATGAACATGCTTTACGAAGGTCTGAAGTCAAACTCTACGATTGTATTGGTACCAAGCACGGCTCTTGAAACAATGCAATTAGGTGGCATTACAGGAGTAACAGCCTTGAGTAATGAACTATCTCAGGAACGTCATAAAAAGGAAAAGAAATATGAGGTTGAAAAATAGAATGAAAATCACATAATTATATCGGATATATTGATGTAATCAAAGGTGGAAGTTAAGGTAATGAGAATAAGAATATTCCGTTACTTAGGTTGATATTATTCCACTCTCTTTCGTTCCTCATCAGAACCGGTTCCCCGTTTTCTTTCAGCTTTCACTTTTTTACTCCCAAAATCATGGGAGTAGGTAAATCGTAATACCCGTGGTTCGAAATTCAACCTTCCGGAAGTCCGGATATTTAGTTCCGGAACATTTGCAGAGAAGTTGTAAATACCAGTTTGGAATACATCACTCAAATTCAGGTTGAAAGTATTTTTTTCATTTTTTGATTTCATCTGAATACCGACAGAAACTGTACTTACACTTTTGCTTCTATATATACCAAACAACGAAGGGGACTGATACTCTCCTGATATTTCAGCCGAAAAGTTTTTTCTTAATTTAAAATTATTAATCATATTGGCATTAAAGTTTTTCAGGCTTATATTCAGATTTTTACCGTCATAATCGGTCCGGATATTTTGATTTATTCCGCTAAAATTATTTTGCATATTCCACCATTTTGTGACTTTTATTGGAAATGAAAGCATCAAAGAGGTAGTGGTCACCTTATCCAGATTTCGGGATGTAAGGTAAAGTATATTCTTTACCGAATCCTGTCTGGGCTGGAAACGTCTGATCGCGTTATTTTCAATGCTATAAGTAAATGAAAAGAGAACGGATTTATACTTGTAATCTGATTTGAAAATATCACTTAATGAGGGCTGAAGTTTTTCATTACCCGAAAGATAAGTGTCCGGCGATTGAAAAACAATAAACGGAGCCAGTTCATTGAACGACGGTCGGGTTATCCTTCTGCTGTATGAAAATTGTATTGTATTATTTTTGTTTAGCTCACGTGAAAAAAACAAAGTTGGAAAAAGTTTGCCATAATGACGATCTATTATTCCATGTTGAGCTTCAGTACTTAAAACGGTGCTGGTATATTCATACCGAAGACCCGCGATCATACTTGTTTTTTCATTGAATTTGTAATTCAGGGATGAATATGCGGCACTGATATTTTCGGATAAGGAATAATTATTGGTGAGGTCACCATTAAATGTCCATGTGCCATCAACCAGGTTTGCAACACTGACATCATTTCCAAAACTGGTGTTCGTATTTTTTAATCCGGCTTCGAGCTTAATATCCTTTCCGAAATTACGGGTATAATCCAATTTTTCAACAAAGGTATTTATGGGTGTTTTCTTTGTGACATTAATTTCTTCTGTTGAGGTAAGTCTGTTTGCATTATCATGGTATTGAATAAAATACTTCGAAGGATTATTATCATCGTAATGAAGGTAATCGGCATTAAATTCCAGTATTTCATCTTCCTTGAAGAAATGCTGCAAATTAAAATTACCCATGTAATGAGTCCATTTATTGGTCTCAATAATATGCTGATTAATTAAGTTAGTAATTTGATTATCTTTTTTATAATAGACATCATTCATCGCATCCATTTCCCAATCACTTATATATCCTGAAGCCAACAAGCCAATAATTGTTTTACTACTAATGGTATAATCAAGACCAAGGCGACCATTATGATAATTGGTAACTGGCTGACGGTAGCTATCAGAGTTTGTTTCGTTAATTGATCCATCCTGGTTTACGAGCCTGTTCATACTAATCGTCTGATAACTATTATCGTAAGAATAAGAATAAGATCCGAAATAATTCACCTTTGCCACATGGTGATTTAGGGTGAGGCTGCCATTCAATTTCCCATCTACACCCATTCCTGCACCCAACGTATATGTTCCGTTAGTTCCAAAATCATCATCCTTTTTTAGCACGATGTTTATTATTCCTGCATCACCTTCGGCTTCATATTTTGAAGGTGGCGTGGTAATTAATTCTATTTTCTTTACATTTTCAGAACTCATTCCACTCAACATTTCAATTGCTGCCGATACCGGCATTCGGCTCTCCTTTCCATTAATCATTACCATTACCCCTTCTTTTCCCCCCAGCGTAAGCGTTTTGTTTTGCCTGTTTACAATTACGCCTGGGGATTTTTCCAGGATTTCCAGGGCCGTACTCCCTGAAGAAGTAAAACTATTTTCAATATTAACCACCATCCTGTCAATCTGCTGTTCGTAAATCGGCTTCTTGGCAATCACGTCTACATCCTCCAGTAATTTAGTATCTTCCTCCAGAATCATTGGATTTATATGGATATGATCATTCGAACTTCTAATCTCAAAAGGTTCCGAAAGCTTAGTCTTATAACCTATCATAGTGGTTTTAATCAGGTATTTGCCGGGATTGAAATTCGTAATACTAAAGGTCCCAACATCCGAGGCCATAATTCCGGTCACTATTGAAGAGTCTTTTTGAGAAATCAAAATTACGTTGGCAAATGATAACGGTTGACTATTAATATCATGGACTGTACCCTGGATCTGAGCAGTACTCACAAAAGGAAGCAGACATTGGATTAACATCAAAATAAAATATCTTATCAATTTATAACTATTCACATTCAATAATTTTATATTCATTGGATTAGGGGATAAAAAATTAATTAATATTACTTTAAAACATATTAATGCTAACCAAATTGCAGCATTACTCACTAAATAGTTGGTGGACTGGCAAATGAAAAGTCATGAAAAACAAATAATTTCTAACGAAGAACCTAAATAGAGACTGAAATGTAAATGATGGTTGTCTAAATTGTGTTATCGTAATCGCTTAATAAAGTATTTAGGTGAATTTTAATGAAACAATTGAGTATTTTAAAGCGCCCATTATTTTTTGACATTTTTACGAAACAACTAGCCAAATAGTTTCAATTCATCATTAATAAATCACATAAGGTTAATATATGTACAAAAACAGTTTGAAAATATGACAAATCGTTATTCTGATTATATCGGTTTCCTTCTTCAATAGCAGATGTGATGAAATAAAAACCTCTTTGCAAAAACCTATCAAATCAGTAAAGCCTCCACTTTAGGAACTTAGAATAAACCAAATTAAATCGTCAGTGTTGCTATGGAAACTAAGTTAGGAAAACAGGCTTTAAACTCGTTCGCTTGGAAAAACTAAATTAGGATAATAGCGTCCTGAAAGGATTTTGAAGCAGGTTGATAAAAAACAATATCAACCTCATTATATGATACATGAATAATTAAATAAATATCATGGTACCAAATCTGAACTTTTAAATCATTTTTGGTGTTACATGATTCAATAAGTTTTATTTAGCACCAGAAATTGATAAAATTGAGTATCATACGAAACAGAGATAAACAGAAAAATAAGCATTAAACAATCAGGACTTACTGCAATAAGAATATTTTAAATTAGAGTCCTTTATCCTTTTGGTCTTTGCGATGTCAATAGTATATCACTTTACAGTGAGGCATTTATCACCAAGTTATAATATAACTGTATTTCCGTTGAGTTTTCATTAGAAATTATTAACCACAAAAACAATTTTACATGGAAAATTTATCGCGATTTAAAAGCCTTCTCTTTTCATTGACTTCAACAAAAGTTATTGAAAGTAATAAATTGGCAAACAGACTAATTAAGACTCTTTTAATTCTAATTGGTTTGTTTCTCTATACATTCAATGCAAATGCTCTGCCTAGTTATGCAAGGCAAACTGGAATGTCATGTTCGGCCTGTCATTTTTCCTTCCCCGAATTGAACTCGTTCGGGAGGCAATTCAAAATGAATGGTTATGTCCTGACGGGAATGACAACGATTGATTCCAAAGACGATAGTAGTCAGGTAACCAGGCTTAAACTACTTAGTACTTTACCTTTATCAGTTATGGTGCAATCCTCTTTCACCCATATTGCAAAAGATGTTGAAGGCACACAAAATAATTCCGTTGCTTTTCCGCAACAGTTAAGCGTTTTCTATGCGGGTCAGGTGACCCCGCATATTGGTACATTTATTCAAATGACCTATGATGGACACAGCTTTGGCATGGACAACGCAGATATAAGGTACACAAATCAGGGACGTCTTGCTTCAAAGAGTCTTGTTTATGGACTTACCTTGAATAATAATCCAGCAGTTCAGGATGTATGGAATACTTCACCAGCCTGGAGATTTCCATCGGCAGGATCGGATGCTGCAAAAAATCCTGCAAAATCAACGATTATGGAAAACCTGGGAACACAGGTAGCCGGATTAGGCGCATATACCTTATTCAACAACCTCCTTTTTGCAGAACTAACCTTATACCGTTCGGCACAGCAAGGAGCAGCTAATCCTGCTGATGTAACCAGTACGATGGCCATTAAGGGTGTTACTCCCTATTGGCGTTTTGCGCTTCAACATCAGTGGTCTGATAATTATTTTGAGCTCGGAACCTTCGGCATCGCCCCAAAATTTTATTCCGAAGGGATCTCCGGGAAGATGAACAAGATCACTGATGTGGGTTTTGATTTTCAGTTCGAACGAAGATTGCCAATTGGTGCCTTCACAGTACACACGTCATTGATTAACGAAACGGAGGTTCGTGACACCTCAAATGTAGATAACATAAAACTGAATTTCAATTCTTTTAAAATCGACGGCAACCTTTATTTAAAAAATGGAATAGGTGCAACATTGGGTTATTTTAATACCTCAGGCTCAATAGACGAAAATGTTGCCAGTGCTAATAATAAACCTGATAGTAATGGTTTTATCGCTCAACTTGAATACTTGCCCTGGTACAATACCAAATTCGTATTACAATATGTTGCTTACAACAAATTTGATGGCAACAAAATCAATTATGACAGTAATGGTAGAAGTGCTGCAAATAATAATACGCTGTATCTTCTGGTATGGCTTAATTTTTAGTTAATTTATATATTATGAGAAAGATTTTTTCGTTTCCCGTTCTCCTGACTGCATTCATCGTAGTCTTAGGGTTTAATTCACTTGTGGCGAAGCCGTTTTTTAGTAAGCTGGCATACCCTTCTGATCGTTCTTATGCATCATCTGATCCGCAGGCTAAAGATCATGGCATAGGACCTGTCAAAAGTGTTGAACTTGGCCCTTTGAACAAAAAAATGGTTGATGAAGGCAAATCCATTTTTAACAACCAGTGTATCGTTTGTCATGAAATTGATCAAAAGAAACTAGCTCCACCATTGAGAAATATCACCAAATTACGCGCCCCTGAATACATTATGAATTTGCTTTTAAATTCAGCCCAGATGCAAAGGGAGAATGCAACGGTGAAAGCATTAATGAAGGAGTACAATAATTTGCCCATGCCTGACCCTGCGTTGAATCAGGCAAAAGCAAGATCAATGCTCGAATACCTTCGGTCGCTTGAAAAATAGTAAATCTGGATTATTATTTGAGGATAAATATCCACTGTTGAGGTACTTCCAACTATCTTAACAGTGGATATTCTTTTGAAACAGTCAATCCAAGTTGGTTATTCTATTTGAACTATTATTCTCATCAACTTCAAATTTAGATGGCCAAGTCCAACCTTTTATGAACTTTCCCTGGTATGGTCAGTTGAAATTCAAAGAGTTTTCATGGGGGAAAGGATTGGGTCTGTACTCCATTATTTTGATCAGCCGGGGCTGAATACCTTTTCCAGTTTCCTGCAAATGAGGGAGGATTCAAAGGAAATGGAGGACCTTTCACATTAGTGCAACTTAAAACAATCCAGGAAGCAATAACTTTATCAGTTTTTATCGCATTTGCATTACTCTATTTTAAAGAAGAGAAAATCGGATGTAACCACCTGGTTGGGTTCGCTTTAATTGTTTTAGCGGTGTTCGTTATCTTTAAAAAATGGTAATCACCTATTGTTTAACCCGTACCACATATTAATAAAATAGTCTCAGTGAGACACGCGGTGAAAAAGGCATAGCTTCTGAATAGATATTCAGAGAACTGGACTGATCGACAGGAACTCTTTCGAAATTCGTATACCTGATATTCTGAGCATTAAATAGGTTTAAAATTGAGACTCCTGCTTCAGCGGAAACTTTTCCAATACTAAACCTATAATTAACAGCAACATCCATCCGGTTATAATCCGGCTCCACGTAACTTGGATTTAACAACGTCCCCGTATTTAAAGGAAATCCTGAACCAAAAACATAGTTTGCAGAAAAATTGAAAGGCTTGAAATTGAATAAAACAGCGCCCTTAATTTCGTGCCGCTGATCCTGGGGAGAAGGACGGTAAATATCTTTGGTAAAATACTTAAACTTCTCTTCTGTCTTGCTCAAAGAGTATGAAATCCAGGCTGAATGAACTCCGAAATCTTTCTTCACAAAGAGATCGAGACCGTAGCTTCTCCCCTCTCCTTTATAAATCAGGTCCCTGATCCTTTGATTTAATGTTATTGATCTGGTCAGTCCATCAGTATGCTTATAATAGGCTTCCAGACTTAAGGTAAGATCGTTGTGATTGTATGAGCTCCCAATTACCCAATGAGAAGCTTTGAGCACCGGAATATCCTTATTATCACATGCGGACCAAAAGTAACGGTAATTTCCAAGATCATCAACGACAGAACTTTTGGCAATAAACTGATTATAAATACCCCATGCAGCATTCAACTTCACAAAATCAGAAAGCTTAATGCTTGTTGATAGCCGCGGTTGAAAATAAACTTTATCCAGGTTGAACGGAAGATCTGCCCGAAAGCCAAGTTTAATATCCACTTCACCCGATAATGAAATATGATCCTGCAAGTATCCGTTCGCCCTGTAAATTTGAGCGTTAATGTTGGTTTTATTCACACCCGAGGAATCGGCCCTTAAACCCACTTCATTTGTTTCAAATCCTAGTCCTGTTTCAAGAATATGAGACTGTGAAACAGCGATAAAATTGTCAACCCGCCCGTTAAACTCCGAAATCTGATTGCGTGTCAGATTTTCGCGCTTTGAAACAATGGTATTTTTTAGTCTGACAACATTCTGAATATCCGACAAATTAGATTCAAGGGACGACCACGATGTTGTAAAATTGGTGATATTTCCGTTGCGCCAGGTACGACCATAAAAACTTGATGCCCCATACTGATTATTGTCCTCAGCATTAATTTTGAACAAGCTGGCACGAGAAACGGCCTGATTGATGGTGTATTTAAAACGATCCTGGCCACCAAGCAAACTGATGTAAAAAAGTTCGCCCTTGTCACTTCGGGTAGTAAATTTAAAATTCGCATCCCGGTAGTTATAATCCGGGAAAACGGTGTAATCGATACTTGGTCTCGATTTATTTGCGACAACTATTTGATTTTTATTATTAGCCGGGATTATATCCTTGTTATTATAGAGGTTATAATAGGTTTGGCGGAACGACATTATAACCGAGGTGTTTTTCCACAGCGGAACTTCAACCATCCCATTCATGGTTACATTATTAATATTCAGGTTGAAAGATGGTTTGGTTGTACTTCCGGATTTTCCTGAAATCCGGACAATGCCCCCTACCCGATCGCCATAACTTACATCATAACCACCTTTAAATACTTCTATCTCTTTTGCAATCAAAGGATTTACGGCATCAATATCGTCATTAAAGCTCTTCAAACCCCATATCGTGAATCCGTCCAACAGAATCTGGCTATGCCCCTCATAAGCACCCCAAATGATGAGGCCATTTGATTGCTCACTTGATGCAAGAATACCGGGCATTAATCTCAGCAATGTAAAGACAGAATTATCACTATTCCCAGGCAGATACCTGGCTATCTGATGATTGATTTTCATTGCCCCTGCTTTATTCCCAATCTGGGTTGACCTGTCAGGACTTTTATCTTTAATTATAATTTCCCGTAATCCGATTACAGAAGGAACCAGGGTCAAATGATGGTTAACACCGGCAACCAAAACAGTATCCAGATTAAAATATCCTAAATGGGAAACATGAACATGAAAAAGACTGTCACCTGAACTTAAAAAGGAGAAGCTCCCCTTAAGATCTGAAACCATGATCCGTTCATTAACGGAAAGATAAGAAAAAGGGAGTGACTCATTGGATCTCGCCTCTGCAATCTGTCCAAATAACAGATAATTTTTCACTGAAACTGTTTTCCTTTCAGGAAGAATAAGGAAAATATCCCCCTGCATCCGGTATGTCAATGGGAGACCTTTTATAAGTGATTGAATGGCGATTTCGGGTGAGGCGCATTTCAGGCTAACGGTGAGGTTGTATTGAGAGAGTAACTGGTCGTTAAAGGAAAATTGAAGTTTGTACTTATCACGTAATCCGATGAGGATTTTATTCAAAGGCATGTTGTTGGTAACTACATCAATCTGCTGAGAAAAGACAGACGAAACAGTCAATAGCAGGAGCAGAAGTACAATTATCAAACGTTGCTTCACGTACCATAGGATTTTACTCAATCAGAAATTCGGTTTCTGACCGGCCTTCAAATTTAAGTCCTAATGAGGTACAAACCAAATCGAGCACCTCTTTTTCCGATAACGATTTTGAAAAATTTCCTGTATAGGTTAGCTTAGGGTTGGCTTTGAAAACTATTTTAATATTATACTGGCGTTCAATTTCCTGCAATACACCAGTAATTGACGCACCTGTAAAAACAAACATGTTGTCCCTCCATGATTTAACTGCCTGTGCATTCACTTCCTGAACAAATCTCAGGAAACCATCTTTATTAATAAAAGCCTGTTCATTAGGGCTTAACAGAACCCTTTCGCTCTTACCGGCAGATACAACGCTTACCTTTCCGGTAAAGCAGGTTACACTATATTCATCATTTCGCGAATAGATATTGAAACTGGTGCCTAAAACGGTTGTCTCTCCGCGTTTTGACATTACTTTAAACCGGGTGCCTTTGGTTACCTTAAAAAAGGCTTCCCCGTCAAGGGTCACGATCCTTGAAAATGCAAACCAATATGGGTAATATTTTACGGTTGATTGCGCATTCAATTCGATTAACGAACTATCCGGCAAACTAAATGACAAATGCTGACCGGCAGATGAAGTGATTGTTTTGGTATAAAATCTAAGGAATCCGGTTATGCTCAGCAGCATAATTAATGAAGCAGCTACTGCCAGCTTGTAAAATGAATGAGACAGAACCTTAATTGGTTTAGAATCAGAATTCTCAATTTGCGTTGAAAGGTTTGCCCATACTTCATCCTTCGAAACCGCGAATTGCAAATCGATTTCGGGGAAGTGGTTTGCCCCTTCATTCCCATCAGAACCAATATTTAAATTTCTCCTTTTCATTTGTTTCCGACCGCCTTTCTTAAATATTCAAGGGCATTCTTCATTCGCTTTTCAACAGCTTTCACACTAACACCAATATTATCAGCAATCTCATAATATTTTAAACCATCCATCCGGCTCATTAAAAATACGGTTCGCTGTTTTTCAGGCAGACTTTCAAGTGCATTCTCGTAATTCTTCTGCAACTCTTTATAGTGCATCAATTCATGCGGACTTTCACTTAACTCTTCTGTAACAAGGGTGGTTTTGTAGTGCATTGCAACTTTACGCTTCCTTAAATTACTAATTAACAGGTCGCCGGCAATTTTATAGAGCAGTGGTTTGATATTTCCGTTAACAAATTCAGCATTTTTTTCCCATACTCTCATGAAAGTCTCCTGGGCTACATCGGTTGCCAAATCCTTATCCCCCGACCGGTAATAGAGGTAATTACGAACACCATTAAAATGGGTATCGAATATATTTTTGAATTCTTCCCTTGTCAAGGTTGTAATTGCTTATTTGTAGTTGCGAAGCTACAAAACGGTTTCTACTTTTCAAATTTGGCTTCCGATGCCTCAAGCAAGGCATCAGAAGCCGGATTTGTGGTCAACGCATGACCGGAAAAAATTATTATTTACCTTCCGTTTCTTCCAAGCGTAATCTCAGAAGTGCCATCCTGGGTTGTACGCGTAGCTTTGTTATCGCAAGTGCCATCTCCATAATCAATCGTGGCAAATTTACCTGTACTGTTCTTGTATTCAATTACACCCTTTGTTATAAACTTGCAATCGCCGGTTTTAACCAATGGGGTTGTAATAATTTTGGAATACGAATTTCCTTTTGAATCAGAAACAATGACCTGACCGGTTAATTCGATTACGTCATCGGCTGGATTGAATTCAGTATCAGATCCTGATACCCATGTTCTGACATGCTCCTCAACACGGTGAATTGTGGTACCATTTGCCAGTGTAACCGTCAGATCGGTATTCTCAGAGAATTTTACCTGAGGATCCTTTGTACGTGTTTTGACAGATGTCCCCGAAATGCAGGTCGAGTCGTTACAGAAACTATCATAGGTTATCGTCCTGGTGCTTCCCGAAACAAATGGAGCTGCCGAAATAACGATTGTAATCTTGCCTTTCAAAACATGGCCGTTATTCAAAACAAGACTGTCACCATAATCAATCACCATTGTTTTTGGATAATCGCCATTGGTAGTAGTAACCGTTAAATTAGGGATTATACCATTCATGTAATGCATCTTGAAATTTGGGAAATGCTCAAACATGTTTCTGAACCGATCCCCGCCCATCATATCACCGACAAGCTCCGCGCTTTTCAAACCTGCACTGTAAGTTGTAATAGAACCACTGCCCAATGAGAAAATATCCGATTCGTAACTTGACGTCTCGACAACATTGTCAACTTTGGCATCAGTTGCAACAAGCTCTTTTGCACTCGCTTTTAAGGTATCAGCACCAAGATTGTTGTTCTTATTGCAGGCATAAAAACCCAGACCCGCTACGCCTATCAAAACCCCAAATAATAGTTTTTTCATATCTAATCGTTTTAATTGTTATTTGGTTCTATACCGCTCATCCGAAGCTTTACCCTACCGTTGGAAAGAAATATTTGGCAAAAATCTGTAATTTAAAAAATCGGGGTACTTTACCAGACAACAAAAGGGCAAATGAAACCATTCGCCCTTTTGTTGTTTAGAAATATCGCGACTATCGTTCAATGACGAAAGCGGCTGTATATTATTCGATTGTCTTTTGAATCAATTCAATTCCGACCTTCTTTCCCAGGTTTTTGCTGTATTTCTTCTCTTTCGCATTGTTCCAGTGTTCCATGATCCCTAAACTTGTCAGTTTGGTGCCATCTTTCTCCGGGTCATACACCGTCTTTGATGGCGGGTTATTGGCCTGCGCTGCTTCTATCAGGTATTGATCGCTGAAGGCGATATCCACCATATCGGGCCATTCGGAGCGGAGAAAATCCAATCCAACCGCATCAATGGCAACGCCATCCTGTGATGCCAATAAGCTACAAGGCCATTGGTTGTTGAATGGAGCCATCTTCCATTTTGGTGTCGGAATGCCGTTGACCAGTTTTGCACCGTATAAACCATCAATCAAAAACAACATCGTCTTTTCTCCAAGGTCCTTATGTCCAAGATAATCGACAAATGTCATATATTTCGCGTTCCCCTGCCGGTCCTGGTTGAAATTATCGTGTGCATTCTTGCGCCAGTCGTTGTTGATACTTGTGACACCGTAATAATTCTTGGCACACAATGTTACTCCCTGCCCAACATGTCCTTTAAGCAATGCAATATTAATGAGGTAATCTGCCTTCACAGCACAGGTAGCTAACCCACGGGCCAGTTTGCCATTGTCAACAGAATAAGGTATTGCATTTTCAACATAAGTTGATTTCACGCGGCCATTTCCTCCGACATTATCAACAAAAATTACATCCGGAAATTCCTTGTGACACTTGTCATAGATATTATCGGTTATAAAACGGCTTGCATCAAATACGGTAATGTTTTCCTGAGGAATGGATGCGTCGGCCGTAAGTGTTCGCAGCATTGCCAGCGTAACCTGTGGTGAAGCATTGATTTCGTTTGAGTTGGTTTGCGCGCTGTTATTATTGGCGTTTATCTTAATTGCTATTTTCTGATTCGCCCGGAAACCTCCCTTTTTTGACTTCTTTGTTTTATTAAAAGAAACGAAAAGTACATGCCACGCATTTGTAAGATTCTCTTCACCTGTTAGTGACAGTAAAGTTTGCTTCATCATTTTGTCTGTTTCTGCCTGCGAAGTATATGAATCGTCCCACCAGAAACCGTTCGTTCCATCCCAGTTGGCCACTTTCGGATCGTGAACCCAAACCACACGGCCCGGATTTATTCCGCGTGCCACACCCACCGGTTCATTTGCTTTAACGATCCATTCGGGTGTTGCAATGGCAAATACGTTGCCCGGATTTTGGACAAAAAAAGCGGTTGATCCACCTATTGCAACCAACAGAAAAACAACTGCATAAAAGTATTTTGCCTTCGTAAAATTCAATTTCGCTTTCCGGAAAGCAGCTAATGAACCTGTTAAGGTTAGAAGATAAATCACGAAGCCGGACATTATAGGTGCCGAAGCCTGCATACAAGGATAAGTTGCCCGTTGCGGTTTTGGTATGACCCTGATCAAAAACCAAAGTGTGGTTGATATTCCCAAACCAATAAAAATGATCTTTCCAATGACTGGTTTCGAGATCCTTTTATTCCAGTAATTTTGAAGGAAGGCGATGAATGACTTCATATTGTTACGAATTAATGTCAGAATGATTTCCCAAAATTAATAATAATCAACGCTAAAGCGCTGAGGACTGCCAATTTAGAATGGCCTTAAATAGCGTTGTTCCCGACGAGAGTTCGAAAGCTTCGACATCCGATTCCAAACCGGAAGTGCCGATCCGAAGTTCAATTTCGTCGCCCCAATGCGTTTCGGACAGAAATTCAAGCGTGAATCCGGCTAATTTATTGCTCTGATAATGAGCCATCAGAAAACAATCGGTTGCCCAATCGAGGTATCGCGTATTATTCACGTGAAGATTCTGATCAATCTCGTTATACGCCACCGTTTTGCGGAATGCCACCTGGTCTGTCCGGGTCGTGATCCTTTCGGGAAAACTATCAAGCGCCATTTTCCCGGCGTTGGATGGCAGTGCAACGCCAAGTTGTGACGGTCTTTGCGGACGAAGTGTCGATACAGCCACCAATATCCAGCCCGAAACGGCACGAATAAGCACCTCGTGGTCCTTTCCGTAAACGATGTAATCGCGCCTGAAAAACAGCCCTTCAATCCCGCATGGCCAGGTTTCAATCTCAATCAACTCTCCCCAATGTGGTATCCGGATGATTTCGACTTTTAGCCTGGATAAAGCCCAGAATAATCCCCTTTCAATGAGTACTTCATATCCTCCTCCAAGTTCTACCGCATGATTGGATGCTACCTCCTGGAAGAACTGCATCAAAGCCGATGGCTTAAGATTTTGCTGAAAATCAACATCGAACGATTTAATTTCGAAACTCTCTTTCCAAACCGATTCCATATATATTGCTAATTTAAAACAGATTTAAGGCTTAAGGCAATCGCCTAAAGTTGATTTTCAATGACCTCCGCATTTTTACTGAAGACCTCCGCATTTTTACTGAAGACCTCTGCATTTTTACTAATGTCCTCTGCATTTTTACTGTAGACCTCTGCATTTTCACTGAAGACCTTCGCACTTTTACTGAAGACCTTTGCATTTTTACTGAAGACCTCCGCATTTTCACTGAAGACCTTCGCATTTTTACTGAAGACCTTCGCATTTTTACTGAAGAACTCTGTCAGATTACTAAATACACTTGCAAGATTACTACTTACACTGACGTGATTACTAAATACACTCGCAAGATTACAACTTGCACTAACGAGATTACTAAATACACTCGCAAGATTACTACTTACACTAACGTGATTACTAAATACACTCGCAAGATTACTACTTACACTAACGTGATTACTAAATACACTAACGAGATTACTAAATACACTCGCAAGATTACTACTTACACTAACGTGATTACCAAATACACTTGCAGAATAGATTCAACGTCTGAAGCAGCCTATTTATCGATAAGGATTCCCATCTTTTTCATCAGGAAAGTAGCGTTAAGGTTTTGACAGACACCTTCCGTTAATTTGTAATCGATCATCATTTCGCCATCAACAATCTGGATTTCGAAACAAAGGTTATTGATGTGCTCGGGATAGCTTTTGATCAGGTCACCCAAAATCAGGTCATGCGTAGCAATCAACCCAACAGACTGGTATTTAATGAGCTGCTCCAGCAACGCAATTGAACCGGCCTGTTTATCCCTCGAATTGGTCCCTTTCAAAATTTCGTCAAGCAGAATAAAAACATGCTGACCGCTTTCCAGCTCCGTAATAATTTCCTTTAACCGCTTCAATTCTGCATAAAAGAACGACTCTTTGCGGGCGAGGGAATCGCTCGTGCGGATGCTGCTGTGCAACAAGACGGGTGTGAAAACAAACTTCGAAGCAAAGACCGGAGCACCTGTCATCGCCAGGATATAGTTGGTACCCACCGTGCGCAGAAAAGTGCTTTTCCCCGACATATTTGCGCCGGTAACGATGCAGTATTGTCTCCACCCCGAAATCTGAATCGAATTCGTCACACATTCAGCTTTGGAAATCAGTGGATGGCCCAAATCATTTGCTTCGAAACTGAATTCACCATCAACCGGTTCGGGGAAAATATATTCGGGATTGTTGGAAGCGAAGTTAGCCAGCGAAGAGAGCGCATCAAACTCCGCCATACTATCGTACCACCGCGGAATATCGTTGCAGTACCTTGCTTTCCATTTTTCGACAGCTACCAGCATGTGGAGGTTAAACAAAAAGAGCCCGTTTAACACCACTGCCGCCAGAATATTCAGATTACTATCCAGCCAGCTCAGCAATCGCGAGAGTTTACGGATAATAGCTGATGGCGATTCATCGCCTTCGTGCGAAAGGTCAAGTTTTAATTCGGCTAAAAAAGCCGATTTAAAGATGCTCTTCTCTATTAACAAAAGGAACCGGGCATATTTGGATAAAACACTCACTTTGGACGAGAGCTGCGCCTGAACCTTGATCGTCTTGCGGGCATACGATGAAACAATCCACAATTGCACAATGACCATCAGCACAGGGAACTGGTATGCCACATAACCCATTAATGACAAGATAATTAATGCATTTGTAACGACTGGTAGGATAAATCTTAGCGCATTAAAAACACGGTTATTCAATAAGGTATTTTCACTTTTGAGCCATTCACCAAACTCAAGCCGCTCATTTTCACTGCTTTTTTGTCCGAAGAAAACCAGTTGCATCTGTTGCC
>JANYLE010000332.1 GCA_025363795.1 Mariniphaga sp.
GTTTTTTGCAATTACAAAGAGCGTGGCGGATAATCCCCCCTTTAAGGAGTTCCGCGGAGTCTGGATTGCCACAGTCAACAATATCGACTGGCCATCGTCACCCGGACTTCCTGTCGAAGTGCAGAAAAGAGAATTGAAAGAATTAATAGAACGTATCGAAAGGTTAAACCTGAATGTGGTCATCTTCCAGGTCAGGCCTGCTTCTGATGCATTTTATGCTTCCGAAACTGAGCCGTGGTCCATCTTTCTGACAGGGAAACAAGGGTTGGCCCCATCACCGTTTTTTGATCCGCTCGCTTATGCCATTGAGCTTTGTCATTCGAAAGGGATGGAACTACATGCCTGGCTGAATCCGTTCAGGGTGCGAAACAACGGCTATTACGAACTTGATCCGGGCAATTTTGCGGTCAGGAACCCACAGTACACTAACTTCTTCGACAATAAACTCTTTCTGGATCCGGGTATCCCGCAAGTGAGACAGCATATTATAAAAGTCATCATGGAGGTAGTTCGCAAATACGATATAGATGCCATCCACTTTGATGATTACTTTTACCCTTATCCAATCAGAGGAAGAAAATATCCCGATACAAAAACCTTCATCCAATATGGGAAAGGGTTTTATCCCAATCGGTTAAGTGATTGGCGTCGTGATAACATCAATAAGTTTATTTCAGCTCTGCACGATTCCATCAAAGCAGTAAAGCCGACTGTAAAACTGGGTGTCAGTCCGTTTGGAGTATGGCGAAACAAAAGTGATGATCCCAACGGCTCTCCTGGCGTAAAAGCCACCACCTCGTATGATGATTTATATGCCGATGTCTATAAATGGCTTGTCAACGATTGGATCGACTATGTTATTCCGCAGTTATACTGGGAACAAGGAAACCAATTTGGCGATTTTACGGCATTGGCCAAATGGTGGAATGATCATTGTTTCGGTAAACCGCTTTATTTGGGTCAGGCGCTGTATAAATCCACAGGGACAGATAAAGTATTCACCAATCCAACAGAGATCAGCGAACAGATCAGCATTTTACGAAAATTTGAGCATGTCGGTGGCTTTGCCCTTTACAGCGCCACACATCTCACAAGGTTATCAGGGATAGAACTGAATCAATTCAGCAGCAATTTATTGCGGACAAAAGTGGATACGCCACATAATACAAGGTCCGTGGTTTTCGTTCACAAAGTGATTCCACCACCGCCGCCGCCCGAGCCAGTCATTGAAAAGACCTTAATGGCAGATAAAAAATCAATTTCAGAAACCATTAACGCAACCTACAACTCTTTAATTGATGTCGAACTTCCAATACCAGAACAATTTGAAGTGACCAGATCCCGCAAAGGATGGGAATTATCGTGGAAAACATCAACCGCGACTCCTGTTAACGGGTTGAAATTTACGGTGATGATCTTCGAACCTGTATCAGGTGGCGGATACCAGAAAAAAGTATTCGCAACAACAGAAAGCAAACAGGTATTAATTCCAAGAAAACCAGACTTTAACCCGCTAAAAGTACTTTATGGAATTGTTTCGATCAACGATAATGATCAACAAAGTCCCTTCCCGAAACTATTCCAGATCAAAGGGAAACGAATTGTTTTTAACTAAGTGAATTGCAGGCCACTATCTTTCAAGTGTACCATCTGTGACCCACTTGCGCAAGGTCGCAATTGTTTCGGGAGATAATTTGGTTCCATCTTTTGGCATAAATTTTCGGGCTCCCTGGTCTTTGTTCACCCGGTCGATGATTAATGATATTTTATATTTAACGGCCTCATAGTTATCCCATTTATAAGGACTAATACCACCCTGAAAATGACAGGGAATACATGATGCTGCAAGAATTGGCTTAATGTCCCTTTCGTAAGTAACCTTATCAGGGGGACTAATTACTTTAGGTTTTTCCGTTTCATTACAAGACTTAAATGACAGGAACGCCGAAAGGCTAAGAAACACATATAGAATCATTTTCATAAAGTGGTTTTGAAGATAGATAAGAATTTATTGG
This sequence comes from Mariniphaga sp., assembly GCA_025363795.1. Taxonomy (GTDB): domain Bacteria; phylum Bacteroidota; class Bacteroidia; order Bacteroidales; family Prolixibacteraceae; genus JAAFHB01. The sequence continues at coordinate 2,016 of JANYLE010000332.1, forward strand.
GATAAATAAATTTACATTTCTCATTTCCAGGAACAACAAGTCCTGCTTCAAAATGGTTCATTATAAAAAATCCGGGATTGTCTCTCGGATTTTTTATAATGAAAAGTAAAATTACGTAGTTTCTTTATCATAGAGTGATTCATCGCCCCGATCACCAGTTCTTATTCTAATTGATTGATCAATTTGAGTTACAAAAATTCGCCCGTCTCCGCTTTCGCCTGAATAAGCAGATTTCAGAATGGCATTAATTGATTTTTCAGCATTAATATCCCTTACAACAAAAGAGATATAGACCCGGTCAATTGTAGTTACATCGTATGCAATACCCCGGAAAATCAAACCCTGTTTTGCAGTACCCTGACCCTTAACTTCCCACCATGAGAGGAAATCGATATCGGCTTCATGCAAAGCTTCTCTTACACTTTCAAATTTTTTCTTGCGAACAATAGCTTCAATCTTCTTCATAACATCCGTTTAAGTGAAACTTTCTGGAAAATACAGTTACAATATAACATTTTCTGCTGCAAAACGCAGATATCACTAAAAACAGGTAATCCATTGAAATGGTTTAAAAAACAACGCTCGATTGTTATATTAACGAAAGCTCCGGCATAATAGCCAAGTATTGCCAACCAGCTAAAAAAGCAGCCGATCATCCTGTTAATAATGTTATTCCAGGAATCCTTTCAGCAACCATAAAGCTATTTACAAATCATAGCCATTTTGTAACTGTAATACCGTACAAAAATCTCATCTAACACATCCGTCTATGAATAAATAAGGACCAGAAATATCAAAAGCCAGATATTCTCCGGCTTTTGATTTAAAGGGCAAAGTTGATTTGAGTTAATCAGCTTCGTTGTAAGCAATTTCATCGTGCTGGGTAATATCAAGACCTGCAGTCTCTTCTTCTTCAGTTGCACGGATGCCCAACGTTTTCTCAACTATTTTAAATAGTATTGCAGTAAGTACACCTGAGTAAACAATCGTAGCACAAATCGCGATCAACTGAATTCCCAGCTGTTTGGGATTTCCGGCAAATGCACCGCTGTAAGCTGACTGAATAAGTGGTGAGGCGAAAAGTCCGGTTGCAATAGCACCCCAGATTCCGCCAATACCGTGGACTCCGAAAGCATCGAGTGAGTCATCGTATCCAAGTTTACCTTTGACAACGCTGACCATGAAGAAACAAAACACAGATACAAGCAATCCAATGATGATGGCACTACCTACACCGACGAAACCAGCGGCAGGTGTGATGGCAACAAGTCCGGCCACGGCACCTGTAGATATTCCGACCACAGTAGGTTTTTTGTTAATAAACCAATCGAGCAAAGCCCATGAAAGTGCTGCAGCCGCTGCGGCAATGTGAGTTACCAAAAATGCACTTGCGGCAAGACCATCGGCAGCCAATCCACTTCCTGCATTAAACCCAAACCAGCCAAACCATAGTAAAGCAGCACCAATCACCACGAAAGGAATGTTATTCGGAGGTGTGATATGCTGACCTTTAGGCAATCTGCGCTTTCCAAGCATAACCGCCATTACAAGTGCCGCAATACCTGCATTGATATGAACAACGGTTCCTCCGGCAAAGTCAAGTGCACCCAGTTTAAACAACCAGCCGTCGGCTGACCATACCCAGTGAGCAACAGGATTGTAGACAAATACGGCCCAAAGAACTGTGAAAATCAGGAATCCGCGAAATTTAATGCGTTCTGCAAAAGCTCCGATAATAAGGGCGGGTGTAATTACAGCAAACATGCATTGGAACATAATGAAAACGATATGCGGAATACGTTCGGTAGCCTGCGAGATATAATAAGGACTCACGTCGTTAATTCCAATCCCGTTCAGAAAAGTCCAGTCGAATCCGCCAACAAAGGGAGCCAAAAACCCGGTTGATGAACCAAACGCATTACTATAACCAAATGCAACCCATTCAAGACTTATTACTGCTGTAATAATAAAGCACTGCATCAGTACATTCAGAATATTCTTACTGCGCACCAACCCACCATAGAAAAGTGCCAACCCTGGAATGGTCATCAACATGACGAGTGCAGTTGCAACAATCATCCAGGCTGTATTGCCGGCACTAATAAATGGTACCGGTGTGGCAGCAACTGCAGGAGCGATTGCTGCAAGAGCCTTAGTTGCTACCGCAGTTGAATCCTGCGCAAAAGTAAGTACTGGTAAAACCATTGATAATCCAACTGGTAAACCGATGTATTTGATATATTTTTTAAGCATCGTACAAATCTTTAATTATTTAATTACTTTTCTTCCTTATCGTAGAGCGATTCATCTCCGTGATCACCGGTTCTGATCCGGATAGACTGACCGATTTCGCTTACAAAAATCCGCCCATCACCACTTTCACCTGTATAAGCTACCTTAAGAATGGCATTAATTGATTTCTCAACATTAATATCGCGAACGACAAAGGAGATAAATACTCGGTCAATCGTGTTTACATCATAAGCTATTCCTCTGAATATAAGACCTTGCTTTGCTGTCCCTTGACCTTTAACTTCCCACCAGGAGAGAAAATCGATATCTGCTTCGTGCAACGCTTTTCTCACCATCTCGAATTTTGTTTTGCGAACAATAGCTTCAATTTTTTTCATAACGATTAATTTGAGTTAAAAACATAGGAACCTGCAGTTCCTAATATTGATTGAATTATGAATTTTCAATATTTGCAAAAATATAAATAAATATCAATTAGCACATATAAACAAGGGTATTTATTCAAAAATATTATAAAAAAAGCATTTGTTGTGCTATTTAGTGGGGGTATCATTTAATATTAACTATATTTTAATGAATCACCCCCTGTTTTGATCTTGAAAAAATAAATTAACTTTCTGCTTTATTATAAAAAGAAAAAGAGACCTGTTCCCCAACAGGTCTCTTTATGTAAACAACGAATTCCTAAGAAAAATTAGTCCTTATTATACATCGAGTCGTCTCCGCTCTCTCCAGTCCGAATCCGGTAAGACTCTTCAACAGGCGAAACAAATATTTTCCCATCGCCAATTTCGCCGGTATAGGCAGCTTTCAGAAGACAATCGACTGTTTTTTTAAGATTAATGTCTCGTACGACAATAGTAAGCGTCCTTCTTGAAATAAATTCAGTATCGCCAGAAGTTCCCCTGTATGAGCCCTTTCGCTTCTTTTCATTTCCTACACCAACAGTATCATAATAGGAAAAGAAATCAATGTCAATTGCATGCAGCGCGTCTTTTACCTCCTGAAACTTAGATACCCGTATTATTGCTTCGATCTTTTTCATGTTTAATGTTTTTAAAATTTTATCCCAAATTTATATAAAAA
>JANYLE010000040.1 GCA_025363795.1 Mariniphaga sp.
TGATCATCGCACTTGGCAGAACCAAAAGAGCTGAAGCAATACCCACGCTCGAAAAGATTTCGAAAAAGCTCGATATAACAAGTGAATTCTCCCATTTCAGGGCTGTTGCCATGGCACTTGAAACAATTGGCGGGGATAAAGGTGCGTTGATTCTTTATGATTTGCTGCAACTTCCGGGAATAACAGGGTATTCATTCCCTGATATCCAGACCGCCAAACGGTTAACACCAGCGGGGGGTACAGACACGAGCACCCGTAATAATTCATTGCGCGAATTGATTCTGGCAAGGGCTTTGTTCCGCTGCGGCGATGTCAATGGGGTTGGAAAAGAAATCCTGACTAATTATTCAAAAGACCTTAGGGGGCATTACTACCGACACGCCAGCGGCGTACTGAAAATGTATACCAAAACCCCTGATCTTCAGAAAGAGACCAAAAACATTAAAAGTGAAATAAATCCTGATTATCCCGAAATAAAAAAGCCGGCAGTGCCAATGCGATAAACCAAGATTATTAAAAAGTCTGGCAATTCGATTTATTCATTCAATGACATAAAAGTGTAACAATTATACCTTCGTGCATACCTATAATCACAATTTAACTCCTTCAACCTATTCAGATATGGCTAAGAGATTACTGTTTATAGATAACCTTCGGGTATTTTGCATTATTATCGTCGTATTGATCCATTCGGCGGTCACGTATAGCTGCATCGGCAGCTGGTATTACACGGAACCCACGCCCCTTGGCGGATTCGAAAAGCTATTCTTTTTCCTTTTTCAGTCGCATGCACAGGCATTCAGCATGTCGCTTTTCTTCTTTGTTTCAGGTTACTTTATACCCGCTTCACTTGAGAGGAAAGGGGTAAAAACGTTTATTCTTGACCGCTTAAAACGTCTCGGAATTCCGGTATTGATTTACATTTTCATTATCCATCCGATCTGCGTTAAGCTGGTGTATCCTCAACTGAACATTGCTGAATTTACACTGAAAGGCTTTCACAATCTTGATTTCCTGGGTCGCACGGGTCCGCTTTGGTTTGCATTTACCCTCCTGATTTTCTCGGTGATTTTTGCACTGGTGTATAAACACCTCCCTTCTGCGAAAACAAACCAGAAGATTTCAAATCTCAAGGTAATAGGAATCATTGGTTTGATCACACTGCTTGCATTTGGCATCAGACTTATCGCACCAATCGGAACATCGTTTTTCAACCTTCAGTTTTGTTTTTTCGCAGCATATATCGTATTTTTTTATTTAGGTACGATCGCATCAAAAAGTAATATTCTTGAGAACATCTCTTTGGAGCTAGGGAAAAAATGGCTGTACATTGCCTTTGGAATAGGGATTCCGATATGGTTAATTACAGGATATGTTGGGAAAACTTCCGAAGGGCAAATGCTTATATTCGGAGGATTGAATACACCAGCATTGCTATATGCCTTCTGGGAATCACTCTTCTGTGTTACTTTTATAATTGCCTTACTGGGCATTGTCAAATCCAAGTGGAACCATCAAAACAGCTTTATGAAATTCCTGTCGGAAAATACTTTCGGGGTATATGTTTTTCACGCACCTGTATTAATCGGCCTTTCAATTCTCACGAAGGATATTCACCCCGGCGCTCTGCCCAAATTCTTTATTATTGGCTTTCTGGCCATCGTAACATCCCTGCTTGTTTCGTGGCTGATCCGGCAAATACCTGTAATCGGGAAGATTTTCAATTAGTACCACCAGGAAAATAGTGCATCAGCAAGATATAGCACCGTTTCTGGAATTATTGAATTGAGAAAAGCAGGCCACCCTATTCAAAACAGTTCGGTAAGGTTAAGATTTAAGTGTTCGTTCCGATACATAAGTAATGTGAACTAAATAATGTCGCTTTTTTGGGAAGAAGTGAGAAGACAGAAGCAAGAAGGCAGAAGTAAAAGCATCTGCACTACAGGCAAGTACAGTCTTGCTACCTACAGTCTAAAAGCCAACAGACTAAACGCCTCATACAACATTATATTATTCCAATTACTTATTAGCTATCTTACTCTAAATCTTTAGCTTTATCTTCAGTTTACCAAGCAGGGCCGTAATTCCGATGATGATCATCGCATAAACAAACGATTTGAGTAAACCAATAACACCTGTTTTCAGGAATAACGGAAGCGTAAAAGCGTAGGTGGCAATGCTGTAATAAACATATGGAATCAGGTAACACGTCAAGGTACTGGTTCCTGCCGGTTTAATAAGGTCAAACCAACCCGCTTTTCCTTTTAGTTCAACGATAAAGTAGATAATTGCCAAAAATCCGAAAGCGATTCCGTTACACAGGAAAACCCATGTTGGTGTAGCCTGGTTCTTCGAAATAATGAAGAAATTACGCATTATGAAACCGGAAATCACCAATAAGATACCTGCACCGATGTATAAAAGCGGTAATTTTTTACGTTTTGCAGCATCCGTAGCCCGGTCAAACAAAAGGCTTGCAGCAATTCCGGCAAAAGCAAAGCCCTGAAATGCTCCTCCACCCGGAATCGGGTTATGCCATCCGGCATGCCAGGTAATGTTCAGTAAGGTAAAAAGCAACCAGATCCCTAACAACAATGCGGCAGATTTACGGGCAAACAGGTAAATTGGCGCAGAAATAAGGTAAGTCCAGCCGATCAACCCGAGGATTCCCCACCATTGCGGGGTCATGTTTTGGAGACCATCCTTTCCTCCTTTGAAGAAGTAAGCCAATGAAATCAGTATCAGAACGCCAACCAATTGAAGTCCTGAGAAAAGGTATTTTTTCCAGTCTTCAGATTTTGGGTAAACATTCCAGATCAGGAAAAACCCGGCAACCATCCATATCTGAAATCCTTCACGACTCAAACCCGAGGCTTCAACATTCAGATCCGTAATATTAACTGTGAAGAAACCCATCACCAATAAGGCCAGCGAACGAAGTCCGATGTGCAACAGAATCTTCTGATAGCTCTCCCCTTTGGCCAACCGGTTGCGGATGGCATATGGGATCGACATTCCGACAATAAACAGGAAACATGGGAAAACAATGTCCGAAAACCCAAGGAAATCCTGATCTGTGCGGGCATGTTCGAGCCATGCCGGCACCCCTTTTAACGACCACAGATCGTTTACGAAAATCATCAGCAACATGGTAATTGCCCGGAAGATATCGATAAAATAGAACCGCTTTGGCTGAATGGTCATGACTTGTTTATGGTTGAATTCAATTAATATTAATACGGCTGGCGACGTGCTTCCGGCTGACAGTACATTGAAAGTTGGTCATTGTATGAAGCAAATAGCTGGTAACTTAATTCTATTATTTTTTCACTCCTTCATTATCTTCTCAATCTCGCCAAACAGCGCTTTGAAACATTGGGTTTGTGTATTTACACCGGCTTTGGCATCTGTTTTCCGTCCGTAGAATTCGTCCATAAACTGACCGGCACCTGACCATACTGTCTGAAGCATTCCCTGAAAACGTTCTTTCATCTCTGGTGTTACAGAAGCCCTGAACCGGAACATATCCTGGGTTTGTTTTACAGCAATAGCCGGATTGCGCCATGGACAGGTTACCACACTTAAACCTTTCGTAGCGAAATAAACGGCACTCTGATCCGGACGTTCATAGTGCCAGTCGCAAATCATCACATCTTTGCTGA
>JANYLE010000059.1 GCA_025363795.1 Mariniphaga sp.
TCCAATTACAAGACCCTTGTTAAGAACGTCAGTTGGGGCAATTCCCATTTCAAGGGCTTTTTTTGTCAGTTCGTCGGCACCCTCCTGTCCACGCAGATCTGGAGGATAAGGGGAGGCTAAATTAATCTTGCCAAATTCAACGCAATGCGCCAGTTTTTCAAGAATCTCTTCCATTTTTTTATGATTATGTTATTTGAATAATTAGTTTCAGTTGATCATTTTTTTGCTCTATTTGTTTCTGCCCAAACTTGTTATTAATATTATGATAGTTGGGTCAAGAGATTAAGTACAATGATAGAACAATTGTCCAAAAAATCTCCCGGATCTATCAAAAAATGTACATATATTCTTCAACGAAGAACTATCATGTGCCGCTCTCCAAACCTATTTAATATCAGTTATTTCAATATTAAAAACCAAAGGCGTATAAGGAGGAATTGTTGAATACCCACCGGTACCATAAGCTTGAGCAGATGGGATCAGAAAAATTCCACTTCCTCCCATACTTAGTTTTTCAATTCCCTCCTCAAAACCAGAAATCATTCTTTGATCAGATGCTTTATGCACATAAGAGAAACTTGCCGACGAATCAAAAACTGTTCCATCCACAAACTTGCCCGTATATTTCAGCGTTACAGTATTGCCCGCAGTTACAGTCGCACCAGTTCCTACCTTAGTGATGATATAATGCAATCCGGTAGAAGTGGAGTCAATAATATTATTGGTATTCATCATGGTCTTCACCCATGTATTAATCAGAGTGGTCTCTTTTTCAGGAGAATAAACCTCTTCATGCTTCTTGCATCCTGAGACCAATACAAACGCAAACAAAACAACAGCGCAAACTTTAAACCACGAATTCAATTTCTTCATTTAATATTTTTTTTGAGTCCACTACAACTTTTGTAATGGCAACGCAAAGATAGAATTTATTCATCCTGCCATACTTTAATTGATCGCTCACCCTTGCAGAACCATCATTTTTATCATTCCAGGTGACCGGTTCGTGATAATCCCTGGCTGCGACACCTAACTAAAACAATACCCAAAACATCAATAAACTAAAATTTCACTTCGGAAAAACAGCAAATTCTATTGTCACATTTTTATTACTAATTAATCACCAGACTTTCAGCCTAATGGTTCCATTACCAATATTTTCAAAAGGACCAGGGAACGGATTGGAAACGTTGCGTTTTTTTCCAAAATAGTCAGTGTCAATTTTAAGCGGCGTACCGTCAGCATTTTCGTATGAAAGGCTTGGAACTCTAGCCTTGCCAAGGAGTTCTGTGGTGACGAGTTGGCGCTTCTGTTCTTTTGTCCAGTTGGGATCGACAGCTAATTCAAGATACCAGCCATTTGGCTTCTCTGTTAACCTGACTCCTGCGTCAAATGCAGGTTTGACCAGGGCTTCGCGGTCAAACTTTGACGCTTGCGTGCCCTTGGTAAAGACATTGCCCTTGGCATATACCTGAAGAATGGAATTATCCAGTTCATTGGCCTTGCATGCTGAGACGAACAGGTTATTGTAGAAACGGTGGTCACCGCCGGGAGCATTAAACAGACCTGCAATCTCAGTCGAATGTGCCTGATGGAAAGGGGTATTTCGTTCGTCAAGATTAATAGTTTGGATAGGCCCCAGAATCAGGTTGTGAACAAAGGCAAGTCCCTTTGAGTTGATCAGGAATGATTTTTCTTTCGATAATAAGATGTTATTAGCGATCAGAAGCGGTCCATGCTGCATTTCGCAGAAAATATCTATTTGGTTATCATGCAGTAAGTTCCCAATCACCTGTGCCCCCTGGGCCATCCAGTCAAGCCAGATGCCCGCAACGCCTCCGACCCTGTAGATATGGTTGCCACTGATCTTCACGTCAATCGCTCCGTGGAATTTGATGCCACCCATTTCTGCCCCGGTAAATAGCCGTCGCACATAAATGTCGTGAATATCGTTTCCGGTTACGGTGCTAAACGAGCAACCCATACTTCCGACAATGCCAGTCTGCTCACAATTGTAAATGTGATTGTTGCGAACAAGGTGACT
>JANYLE010000342.1 GCA_025363795.1 Mariniphaga sp.
AAAGCGGATGCTCCAAAAGGAATAGACGTAGAGATCCGTCTTTATAAAAACGTCAAGAAAATTGAGCTGAAATATATGGCGCGCAAATTGATCATTACTGATCCTGAAGCTTTATACGTTGCATTCCCATTCTCACTGCCCGATTCAAGGATTGTATTTGAAACAATCGGAGGTGCACTGACCCAGGGACAACAACTCCCGGGATCATCATCTGACTGGAATGCAGCACAGAATTTCGTATCAGTGCGTGGCAAAAAAGGACAGATCATCGTCGTAAGTAACGAAGTTCCCCTATGGCAATTCAGCGATTTCAATATGAATAAATACGAACGCTATCCTAAGCAAGGAAAGACATGGCTCTATTCATGGGTGATGAATAACTACTGGTTCACCAATTTCCGTGCTTACCAGGAAGGGGCATTCAGTTGGAGTTACCAAATCACTTCAACTTCTGATACGACCAATACTTATGCGACCAAATATGCCTGGGGTGAAAGAAATCCATTCCCGACAAGAACATTCCCTGCCGGTGCAAATGAGTTGAAAACGCCTTCGATTGAAACCCTTAAAATATCAGGACCTGCAAATGCAATGCTCGTAAACAGCCGTCCTGCTTTTAAAGGCAACGGGACTATCCTTCTCCATTTCCGCGAGTTGGAAGGACTACCGGCCGAAGTCAATTTATCTTCAGCAGTTCCCGGAAAATCAATCAAAAGAATGGTAGAAGTCAGTGCCACCGGGAAACAAATCGGACAACCAGTTACATCGGTAATATTGAAACCATTCCAAGTCAGGTTTATCGAGGTCGAATTTTAGTACGAACAGAATCACAATCGTTTTTGATATGCATAAACTGAGTAAATGGCTGTTAATTGCGTCATTCATTGTCACCGCGTGTGCTGATGAAGATGTTACCCGCTATGTCGATCCTAATATTGGCGGCGTTGCAACCCTGTTAACAACTAAAAATCCGACAGTTCACCGGCCGCATAGCATGATAAGAGTTTATCCGGTTACAAAGCCAGGACTTAGCGACCGGTATCTGTCAGATAAAATCTATGGATTTGCAGTAAACATGCCTGCCTACCGGAACGGCCAGGTGACGGAATTAATGGCCACCAAAGGTGTCATATCAACTGATCTTTCGGCTAATGCCTCTACGTATGACCATGATCTGGAGGAGGTTCATCCCTGGTTACACAAGGTGTGGTTAGAGGATCAAAATATTGTGGCAGATTGGACAACAACAGAAAGAGCTGTAATTTATCGCTTTAATTTTAAGGATAAAGAATCAGCGAATATCATTTTCCGATCTAACGGATCGGCATCATTTTTCGTAAACGACAAAAACTCTGTCAAAGGATGGGAAGTGTCAAATGACACAAAACAGTATTTCTATGCTGAATTTTCACGGCCTTTCGATACCTATGGTGCATTCACGAACACAGGAATAGCCGCAGGAAATCCTGAGATCAGCGGCCAAAAGATAGGAACTTATTTGACCTTCAACGATCCTTCAGCTCCTGTTGAAGTTCGAATTGGGATTTCATATATCGATGAAAATCAAGCCAAGGACAACCTTTACCGTGAGATGCATGAAAAGACTTTTGAACAGGTTGCCGAAGAAAGTCACAATATATGGAAGGAAGCACTGGGTAGGATAAAAGTGGACGGCGGAACAGAACGACAAATGAGGATCTTTTACACGTCGCTTTACCGCAGCATGGAGCGGATGGTCGATATTTCGGAGAATGGCCGTTATTTCAGTGGTTACGATAAAAAAGTTCATAAAGATAATGGTCACCCATTTTATGTTGACGATTGGTTATGGGACACCTTCAGGTGTCATCACCCGTTACTTTTTATACTTGAACCAAAGACACAGGTTGATATGGTTCAATCGTATGTGAAAATGTACGAGCAAAGCGGATGGATGCCAACATTTCCACAATTTTATGGCGACTTTTCAGCGATGATCGGATTTCATTCCGCTGCCCTCCTGTGGGATACCTATCAGAAAGGCGGGACTGACTTTGATGTGGAGACCGGCTACGAAGGTTTGAGAAAGAATGCCATGAGCGGCACCATGTTACCATGGAGATCCGGGCCAATGTGCTCACTCGATAGTTTTTATATCAAAAACGGGTGGTATCCTGCACTCCCGGAAGGTGCTACGGAAACTGAACCAATGGTACATAGCTTTGAGAAACGTCAGGCAGTTGCTGTGACACTTGAACATAGTTACGACGACTGGTGTCTTGCACAATTGGCTAAAGCACTCGGCAAAAGTGATGATTACAAATATTTTAGCAAAAGAGCTCAGAACTATCGAAATGTATTTAATCCGGCTACCGGTTTTATGGCACCCAAAATGGCCGATGGTAACTGGGTCGAACCTTTTGATCCGCAACTATCGGGCGGAATCGGAAGCAGAATGTATTTTGCTGAAAACAATGCTTATATCTGGAATTTCAGTGTGATGCACGACATTCCGGGACTCATACAACTGATGGGAGGAGCAGAAAATTTCACTAAAAGATTGGATAACCTGTTTAATGAACCCACAAAAATAGCAAAATGGCAATTTATGGGTCAATTCCCCGATGCGACCGGACTAAATGGAATGTTCCCTGCCGGTAATGAACCATCATTCCATGTTCCGTATCTGTATAACTATGGCGGAAAACCCTGGAAAACCCAAAGGAGAATTCGCGAAATCATGGAGATGTGGTTTGATGATTCACCCCTCGGCTTACCCGGTGATGAGGATGGAGGCGCACTTTGCTCCTGGTATGTATTTTCTGCGATGGGATTCTATCCGGTAACTCCGGGAAATGGTCTCTATGCGATCGGAAGTCCTTTCTTTAAAAATATTCAGATTAAACTTCCTGACGGCAAAACCTTTACAGTGAAAGCAGATAACGTTTCCAAACAGAATAAATACATTCAGTCGGCACAGTTGAATGGCAAAGAACTAAACCGGGCCTGGATCAGGCATTCCGAAATCACGGAAGGCGGAACAATTGAATTTACGATGGGTGACCGTCCGAACAAGAATTGGGCATCAGACCCATCTGTCTTTCTTCAAATGACTGAGAATAAATAGACTGAATCATGAAACTGAAACCCATCGCATTAATCGTTTTATTCTTAGTTGTAAATAATTTCATGTTTGCACAGGAAGTCAGGAAACCTGTCGATTGGGTGGATGTTTTTATCGGGACATCGAATTCCCGCTGGATGCTTGGACCCTATGCGACTGCCCCTTTTGGGATGGTTCAGCTTGGCCCCGATAACCAGGGGAGTGTTTGGATGGGTGGGTATGAATACGCAATAAACAGCATCTCAGGCTTCAGTCATATTCATGCCTGGACAATGGCCGGTCTGCGAATGATGCCTACAACTGCTGACCTTGTTTTTGAAAACAAACCTGTCGATGCTGCCTATAAAGGTGCAGGTGCCGGTTATCACTCCCGCATTGACAAAAAGAGTGAAAAAGCTTCCCCCGGGTATTATTCAGTCTATCTCTACGATCATGATGTGTTGGCTGAAATGACTGTAACTACCCGTTGCGGATTTCAGAAATATACCTTCCCCGAAAAAAAGGAGTCAAGGATACTAATCGATTTGTTGATTCCGGCAGAATACAACTATACCGTAGAAAAAGCCGAAATAACTAAAGTTAGTGATACTCAAATTGAAGGATTCGCGAGATGTATAATCGGAGGAAACAGCTGGGATGAATACACCCTTAATTTTGTTCTCCAATTTGATACGCCTTTCAATTCGTTCAACGGCTGGAACGAGGGCAAACTTCAAAAAAATATTGACAAAATATCCGGGAAGAAAGACATTGGGGCCTATGTTACTTACAAAACCGATTCCGGAAAGGTCATCATGGTTAAATCCGGTATTTCCCTCGTGAGTATCGATCAGGCCAGGCTTAATCTGGAAACAGAGTTAGGTGGATTTGGATGGGATTTCAATGCAGTGAAAAACAATACACGCGAAAAATGGGATAAACTGCTGGGAAAAGTAAAGGTGGAAGGTGGAACAGATGAAAATAAAACGAAATTCTACACCAATCTTTACCGCTGTTACTCCTCAAAACAGACATGGAGCGATGTAAACGGCAAATATATGGATCCATGTGAGAAAGTTCAGCAGTTGCCTGAAGACCAGAGTATATATGGCGGAGATTCATTCTGGAACTCTTTCTGGAACCTAAATAGTGTCTGGTCACTGGTCTCTCCTGATATTATGAAAAATTATATTGAGACACAGCTTGAACTATTCAGAAAAAACGGGTGGACAAGCGTAGGTCCAACCGGCGTTGAATACACTGGTATCATGGAGGTATCGCATGAAATCGCAATGATTGTTGGCGCTTACCAGAAAGGGATCAGAAAATTCGATATTGATGAAGCCTACCAGGCTGTACATCACACCGTAACTGAACAGGGAAGAAAATTATTGCCATGCTCAGGACTCGCAGGAAATGAATTTCTGGATGTTTATATCAAAAAAGGATATGTTCCTTTTGAGATGAATCCCTCAAGCCGGACGATGGATTATGCTTATGACGATTTTTGTGTTGCACAGATGGCAAAAGCCTTAGGAAAAAAAAGTGATTATAAATACCTGATAAAGAGATCTAAAAACTGGAAGAACCTCTTTAATCCCGAACTGAAATACATTGTACCCAAAGATACTGCCGGCCAATGGATGAAAGACTATAATCCCTTCTCAGGAAATCATTTTATTGAAGGAAACGGATGGCAGTATACCCTATACGTTCCGCATGACGTACCCGGCCTGGTCAATATGATAGGAAAAGATCTCTTCAACAGCAGACTTGAAGAAGGTTTTGAGAAATCGGTCAG
>JANYLE010000119.1 GCA_025363795.1 Mariniphaga sp.
CGGAGGTGGCGCTATAAGGCAAGTTGGCACTTGTTGTCGTGGCACATACTGAAGGATTTGTCCCTAATGTGATACCCAAACTTGCATTGACTGTAATCATAACAGAAGCAGTGCTTTGAGTTCCACAAGTAGCACTTGTAACATTGCGCCTATACCAGGTGTTGGTGATTAAAGGGCCTGGTGAATAAGAAGACAAAGTGGCTGAAGGAATATTTGTAAAGGTACTGTTGTCGGTTGACTGCTGCCATTGGTAGGTATATATTCCGGTTCCGCCAGTTGGTGCCGTTTTTTCGGTTAAAATGACAGGTGTAGCTCCATAACATATGGTTTGAGGGTCGCCAATAGATCCTGCTGTTAAACCCGCTGGCTGGGCAACTACCGCCGTTCCTGAAGTGGAACATGAATTTGCATTGTCGGTAACTACAACTGCATAGGTAGCAGCAGGGAGAACGCTGATATCCTGAGAAGTTGCAGCATTCGACCATACGTAACTAAATGGTCCTACACCTTGGCTAACGGAAAGGTCAATAACACCATCGCTGCTGCCGTTACAAGTTACATTAGTAACCGCAAAACTTAAGGCTGGCGGATTGGTTCCCTGATAAGTTATTGTTATAGTATTGGAATATACTTCACAACATTTTGAAACGGCTGCCCTGTAATACATTGTTTGAGTAATTGGCCCCACTGTTACTGCGGCCGAATTCTGTCCGGAAATATAATTCCAGTTAATATTATCGGACGACGATTGCCAGTAGATGCCACCATCATAACCAGTTAGTGTAATGGTGGTGGTTTGGCCTGAGCAAAGTGAGGCTTTTAAAGCTGTGGCAGTACCTGCAACTGCTGCTCCCGCTGTACAGGTAGCATCTGGCGAAATGGTATAAAATGTGCTGCCTGCTTTTTGATTGTCAAATTCAGTTCTTATCCAATCGACAGACCTGGCTACATTCTGGATACGTACCTCATCCATTCCTCCGGTAAGATAATTGCCTGGAGTAGTAGCATCTGCGCCAAATCTAACGTTTGTATTATTGTTTAGTACAACAGCTCCATTCGCCGGGTCGTTTTTAGTACTTCCGGCCGGGCTGCCATCAATAAAAACAATCATAGAATTAATTGAATTGTCGAAAGTCCCTACCAAATAATGCCAGGTTGGAGTAGCATTCGGCACAATACCGGTGGTATTGATGGCATCCATGGTATCAGTTGGCGTCGTATATTGTTGAAAAAATATAGTACGGTAGTCCGTTGCAACTTTGTTTTTAAATCTTTTAAGACTCCATCCATTTGCGCCTGTTCCGGCTTTGTCTATGAACCTGGTCAATGCCGTTCCATAACTTGAGGCATAAACCCAAGCTGAAACAGTAAGCCCGGTAGTAACATCAAATTTTGCTTCATTATTTGTTAAAGAAACGTAGCTTGATCCATTAAAGGATGATGCTGCATTAATAAAACCACTTGCCAGATTCGTTGTGTTTGTATTAGCGCTGGTTGTGCCATTGCTGGTAGCGTCATTTAGCCCAGAAGTACCCATGTGCCAAACACCGGCATATTCCGGACTCCAGGTTGCTGTCGAAGATGGATCATTGCTTATGGAAGCATCTCCATAGTATAAATAAATATCGGTAGTATTGGATGCCGAAAGCCTTGGTATCTGCACCCAGGCAGTATAATCGCCGGTTGCAGGATTATATGATTCCCTTTGCTGGGACAGTAAGGTAAACCCATCGCTAGCTGTAATGCGAATATCATATCCATTTGAATTGGCAACTAAACCTCCTGGATATGCTGTGGTTGCTAAATCAGCCTGACCTGTAATACGCAATAACACCGGGAAATTAATTAGGTCGTCGCTACCAAAAGCTTTGTTAAGCGTGATGCGTTTTCTGTGTCCCGAACCACAACTCAGGTAGGGCGCTGTTGCTGTGACTTTCACAGGAGCAGAAAGGGCCGGGCAACTGCCATTGGTTACTTTAGCCCGGAACCATGTTGTGGCCAAAATTGGATCGCTTGCAAATGAAACAGAAGTTTTACCTGGCAGATCAGTAAAATTGATATTATCGGTTGACGATTGCCATTGAATGGCGCCGGTAGTATAACTGCCGCCTAAGGTTAATGTTGTGTATTCACGGGCAAACAAAGTGGTCGGAGAAGCGCTGGCAGTGCCTCCTCCTGCAGGAGGAGTTACAATTGGAGTTTCTCCTCCCAATGTAATATATGTTCCAGGATTGTTTTGGTTCCTATATTCAGTTGTTATCCAGTTTGTTGATTTGGCCACATTAGATATGCGCAATTCGTCCATTGTCCCATCAAACGCACGATCATCAGTTGCTTGGGGGTTTACACCAATCAGAACCGGGGAATTGTCAACAGCATCGCAGTTTTGCATATCGGTATAGGTAGTCGTACCTGAAACCAGTGCATTATTTATAAAGATACTTTTTTGACCTGAATTAAACGTACCAGTAACATAAAACCAAGTGCCGGCCCCAGCAGTTACCGCATTATTTGCAGAAGTTAAATCACCTACTCCTCCTGTTCCAAAGGAATAGTACATTCTGGCGTTTGCTTTATCTGTCACAAATCGCCAGTTTACATTGTCTCCTTTGTTAATATAATCACCCCAATTATTACTAGAGAATGAGTTTATTTTTAACCAAAACGAAACGGTTTGCCCGTTGTGAAAATTAAATGCAGATTGGTTTTCCAATTGTATAAAATTCTTATTGCCACGTACAAAGGCTCGCCCAAAGCCAATTTTACCGGTGTTATCAATCGTTGTGCCACTGTTTATCCCGTCGTTACCTGCACGACCATAATCCATTGTGCTCTGTCCCATATGGTAAACCCCTACATAGTCGGCCGACCATATACTTGCGGTGGAAGCATCAAATGAAACGGCGTTGTTGCCATAAAACATGTAAATTGTAGTGCCGGCAACAGGTAAAGAAGGGATATTAACCCATGCAACTATTTTCCCATTAACTGGGTCGTAAGTATCGAGCTGATGTTCCAGACGGTTAGTGCCGGCTACATCAGAAGCAAAATAAACATCGTATCCTAATTCACTGGTTATATGTCCACCATTAGTTACACTTTTAAAACCGGCATCGGTTACATTTACCATTACGGGGAAGTTCGTAAGTGCAGCCCCACCGCTTACCATACCATTGGCAATTACAAGCCCTCTGCTGTACTGAAAACAGTTTTGTGGAAACACATTAATAGTTACATTAAGAATAGGCAAAGTATAGGTTGTACCACCTTGCATGTAACTTACCGAAACACTGCCAGCGCCAGCCACTCCCCAGTCTATCACAACCGAATTTGTGTTTGCAATCGTTGTTGCATTAATTGTACCACCGGTAACACTCCATGTGTAGCCCGTCATTCCGGCTGTTGTAGTATAAACTTGTGTGCGACTTTCAAAAACCTGGGTTGGGCCTACAATATTTGGTAGTGAAGTGTTCGGGTCAATAGCCGTCCAGTCACCGGTTAAAACAGTTGTACCTGATGATGTAAGTTCTTTGTTGCCGGTATCAATACTTCCCCCAACCACATTCTGGAATACTGAACCGTCAAAGCGACGCGTTGCATAGTTTGCCACCACCCCTTTAACATCGGTGGCATCGTAATAAAATTTAACGATTGCGCTCAAAGATGTGATGTTTTGTGTCGAAACACTCCAATACCTGTTTAATGCGGATGCCAATGGTTCGCGTTGCATTGGCACAGCTCTTACAGATATCGTTGAGCTTGCGCCTACTGTTGCCGATATGGAACTAATCACCATGGGTGTATATTTTCCGCCGGCACCTACCGGGTAGGTTGCAGTAAAATCAGTACCATTGCTGCCTTGTTTAATAAGATTACCTGTACCATTCGTGAGGATCATGTGTGAAACATCGAAACTGGCAGCTGTAGTTATATTACCTCCTACTGAGATGTCATAATTTCCAAGTAATACCGTGGCATTATCAAGCGCCAAATTTCCTGTAAGGGAGGTTGCACCGGTAAGCGTTTTGGCTGCACCTCCATTTACTGTAAGGTTATTATAAGTAAACGGAGTAATATTTTGTGCCGCGCCATTATAATTTACGGTACTGCCAGTTGTAACGTAAGTTGTGACTGCATTGGGGGTAAATAAATTTGCCACGCCAATGGTTCCGCTATTTGCAAGAGTAATCGTGCGTGAACCTCCGGCTATGCTAAGGTTATAGTAATTTATCGCTGCTACAGTTTGATCACCTGAACCATTATAATTTACAGTTCCGGTTCCATAGTTAAATGTGCCGGAGTTGGTAAAGCTACCGCCTATATTGATGGTGTATGCCCCGGCAGATAAAGTTCCTGCAGTAATATTCAAATTGCCGCCAACGTTCAGAGTTGCTGTAAGTGTAAGCGTTTGGCCTGCACAATTTAAGTTGAAGTTGCTGAAATTTTGACCGATACCAGCCGGTATTGAGCCGGTGAATCCGGTTATGATATTACAGTTGGAGCCAGCATTCCAAGTAGCAGTTGGTATAGTACCGCTATTCATGGCATGGTTATAGGTGCCACCCGAATTAAAAACTAAATTGGCAGCAGTAGTAGATGTAACCACACCTCCATTATTAGTAATGGCGCCAGTTACGATTGTGTTGCTATTGGTTGCAACATATGCATTTGTTTTTGCCGTATTTGGATTTATAATTAAATTACCGGCTATCGATACACTTTGTGATCCGGTAAATGCAAGAGATATCTGATTTGTGCCAGTACTGCTTAATTGAAGTGTCGATCCGGATTGAATGTCTAAATTGTTCATGGCACCGGCACTTATGGTCAATATTTTAGCGCCAGTCGTAGTAGATTGTAAAATTACATTGGTATTGCCCGATACGATTAACCGGGCGATTTGTTGAACGGGAACATTTGTTACTGTAGGTGTTCCTCCATTACTAAACATTAAAATATCAGTTGCGTCTGGAGTTGTTCGTGTTGGATTCCAACTTCCTGCTGCGGCCCAGCTTGCTGGTCCAGAAGTTGCTATCCAAGTATATACATTAGAGATTATACGTTCAGTGAAATCTTTATTGTTTAAAGAAACCGTTTCTCCACTTATCGAAAAAACTGGAACAGTACCAGTCGTTGTACATTTAGTCCATAATGTGCCATCCCACCTGTTAATTTGGGTTGGTGTCCCTACCTGATCTGATGCTAATGCTGTGAAAGTAGCATTATATTTATACGTGCCGACTGCATCATCGGTAAATGACCAGTAACGGGTTGTATAATTGTTTGTTGTTCCATCGTTGGGATGCTGAGCATCGGTAACCCGAACGCCAATCGTCCGTTGGGTATCATTGGCGGTGAAAGTTAAAGAAACAGGTGAATAATGATTGCCTGCATCACCTATCGGAAGTGTATATGCAGCAGTTATTCCCGTAACAAATACTTTCTTAAGTTGACCTGTGCCATCGGCAACTATATAATTTGTGGCGCTGGCTCCGCTAATAGCTGCCGTTCCCGAAATGGTAAGATTAAATGCACCAAGCGTTAGCTTTCCGTTAGTAAGTGATAGTGCGCCACTTACCGTGTTGTCGCCACCTAATGTAATCCCATTTGCACGGTTCAGGGTTAAATACCGGATACCTCCGGATATTGTTGGCAAGGCAGTACTGGCGCCAGCCCCACCAAAAGAGATATCGGAATTGCCACCACCTGTCAGTGTTCCTGCGGTTTGGGCAATTGCTCCATTGATGGTTAATAGGTAACTGTTTAGAACAAATGCCCCGCTTGTGAGTGTTAAAGTGCCTCCAACGGTAATATTCCCGCACATGGTGCCACCGTTCGAAACTAAGTTATAATAAGTTCCTGCTATAATATTGATAGTGGAGGCAGCATAGGTAACAGAACCTGCTGATGCATTGATTGTTCCGCCACAAGATGTTGTGCCATTTAACGTTAGGTCATAAGCACTGTTTAATGTCCCGGCATTCGAAAATGCAGCACTAACTGTGGCATTTCCATCAAGTGTGTGTGTGCCAGTATTACTGATGGTTAAGACTGAATAGTTTGCAGGTATTATATCCTGAGCCAATGGACCGCCGCCGTAAGTTACAGTATTGTTGCCCGGTAAAAATGTACCGGATGTGTAGGTGACTGCACCTGATAACGTAAGGTTATTGTTTTGGCAATCGACCGTGCCCGATTGAAATGTAAAAGCATTGCTAATTGTGGTTGCTCCATTTAATAGTGCGGTTCCTGAACCCGTTTGCTGCAAATTGTAATATCCAAATATGCCAATGTTTTGTGAGCCCGCCCCGTTAAGATTCAAAGTGCTTGTGCCCGCCGTAAAAGTAGTTGGTATAAAGTTGCCCCCCACATTAATAGTCGCTGCATTTCCGGTTAACGCGCCATTGGTTAAGTTTCCTGTAACATTAAGGGTTCCTGCTCCCGAAAATGTTATGGCGTCGGCGGGCAATAGCGCCATATTACCATTTACAGTAAATTTACCTGTTGATATTTTGATGGTATTGATTGCCGACTTTGTAAATGATGCTGTCGATAATATATTGGCAGCAACATCTAATGTAATGCCACTTAAATTCAACAACCCTGCAACAGAAGTGATGCCCTGTAATGTTTTTGTTCCCGAACCAGACAGCGTGAGGTTTCCATATGATGCCGGTAAAACTTGTTGATTTCCGGCAAAGCCATAATTAACTGTTGAATTGGTGCCAAACGTTTCCGTACCACCAAAGATGCTCAAGGAATTTACATTGTGATTGAGTGTTCCGCCATCATCAACCTGCAGTATGCCTGTACCTGAAATTGTAATAGCCGTGATTTCTGTTAAGGTTCCGCCACTTTGTATCTCAACCAGCGAATTTGCACCCGAAACAGACCAACCAGTTCCCGTGGTAGTCA
This sequence comes from Mariniphaga sp., assembly GCA_025363795.1. Lineage (GTDB taxonomy): Bacteria > Bacteroidota > Bacteroidia > Bacteroidales > Prolixibacteraceae > JAAFHB01. The sequence continues at coordinate 6,916 of JANYLE010000119.1, forward strand.
TTGTATGACCATTTTGAATGCTGAAAGTTTGGTTGGGAGATGTAAAGTCGGCAGGAGAATTACCCAATGTTGTTTTCCAATTTGAAGGTACATTTGGATCTCCGGAACCTTGGGAGTAGAAGGTAGACAAAATAACGTTTAATGTTGCCGCATTTGATTCATTTGTTGCCACATATGGATTTGGTGCCATATTATTCGTACTACTCAGAATGGCATTCCGGAAAATATAATAGGTGCCTGGAACATTGAAAGGCGCAATGGATGCATTTGGCGTATAAGTGGCAGCTGTGGCACCGGTAATGTTGGTTCTTAACCCTGAGGGTGTCGTGCTGTAAGTCCATTGGTAACCAGTGCCGGATAATGAAATGCCTGCTGGTAATGTTCCATAAACATCGCCGCTGATTGGTGTGCCTGAACTCCCGGGTTTAATATTTTGGGAGGTGTTGACATTTAGGATATTAGATAGTATTGGAGTCAGATTCTGAAATACTACGCGGTTTCCTCCTCCGTTTTCGTAAAAATCGTAAACCAGCGAGCTTGCACCATTGAGGTTCATCAAAACATGTTGACGGGAATTGAAACCATGGTCACCCCAATCATCATATATTTTAGTTCCATCCACAGATAACCGACTCCCATCATCGGAACCAAGATCTGCTATATATAACCCCTTTTTAGTTGAGGTCATTCGATATCTTACAGAAAATGTTTCTGTATATATTTGCCTGTCTCCGGCACTTGAATTAATTGTAAAACAGTTGTTATCTCCCCCATACTGCTGGTCAAAAGTTTCCACTGATTCGGAGTAATGTCCGTAATAGTTTGTAAAATTTCCATCAAATGCAACTCCCTGGTTTGCACCATCATATATATGTCCAATCCAATTGTCAGTCCCTTGAGTAGTTTGTGAATCCGGAGATAAATCGGGATAAGTAGCTGTTACCAGTGTCCGCGAACTTTCACATCCGCCAGCATTTAAGATGGAAACCCAATAATTGGTCGTCGAACCAAGGACAGGTGTGGTGAAGGTATTATCCGTATTGTCTGTGCTCGTTTTCAGTAACGTTCCACCGGTTGCAGCATCATACCATTTGTAATGGTCACCTGCAATTGATCCGGAGGCGGATAGCGTTACTGAATTGGATGGCCCAATGCATAATGAAGCTCCTGTAGTAGTCGGAGCTATTGAAGTTGATGCACCAACTGGTGTAATCGTAAGTGATTGGTTTGATCCTCCCCCACCTTCAAGATGTCGGACTTCAATCATTGATGCTGGTGTAAGATATCCTGTCCAGAAATTGGTGTGTGCATCACAACAACCCACATGGGTCAACACAAGGGTTCCATTGATATAAACTCTGATATCATCATCATGACTGGGTACATCTAATTGATAGTAGCCACAGGTAAAATTTGTCCGTTTTGAAACCACAACATGGTTGTCAACCGGAATTGGATTTCCCTGCCAACCGGATGCATCAGAAGGAGAACCGTTGATGTCCCACTGGCTTGTAGTGTTGTATGATAAACTACTCTCCGTGTAATAACCACAATAAATTCCAGTCAGATCAATGTTCCCACCTTTGTAGCCATATACATTCCATACCCCGTTTCCGAATATGGCAGGATCACCTGGCGGGATCAAATTTCCTTTAACTACAACATCATCTATATTCCATCCTGTCTTTTGAATGTTATAATCTGAGGACATTGTAAATCTAATTTTTATCTGGGAACGGTTGTCCGCAATTGCTGATACATCTATTGTGTGTAAAGTCCAACCTCCTTCAGTTGCAGAGAAATTTTCAACTTGCGACCAACTTGCCCCGTTATCTCCAGATATGTATACATATCCATGATCATAGGTATTCTCAAAATCAGAGTAGCTCCAGTATTGTAACTGAGTCGCGGAAAAACTTGTGCAATTAATAATTGGACTTATTGCATAGTTTGCTGCTTCGGTTAGATTGTTGGCATAATTGCCATCCTGCACAGTATATAAACACTTTGTCCCCGAATACTCAGTAATTGCTTGTGTATTTACTCCAAAATTTCCAGCTACAGTCCAACCATGAATTCCCTCAAAGTCCTGATTGTAAATTGTTGTCTGTCCCCATCCAAAATTGTAAATTCCTGGCAGCAAAAGGAATGCAGCCAGTAAAGCAAAGGTAAGGGATAGTGTCTTTGACCGGATATTACTACACGCAGAGAAACCCGCGGTTTGCGGGTGTAGATGAGAAGGAAGCGATAGGTGTGGAAGTGGAGAGCTTCCCATATTGAGTTTTAAGTTTTAGTTGCTAACGTAAAGGCAAAACCGCTTCTGTATATTTTTCGGTCTTGGTGTCTGATTGTGATGTATAGGTTAATTTTAATTTTCCGGTGTGATAATCAACTTTTGCTTTTTTGTCGAGTTCCATTTGGAACCTTCTCATTGAGTTCGGCGTATAAACAGCTATTCCCCTTACGGTACCGACGGGAGTGATGATCATGCCGGGAGAAATATGTTCTACAAGAATATCGCCGTAAACAGACATATTACCCGTACGGTTAAATGCAAATTGAAGAACGGGTATGGTGTCGTTCATGAAACTAAAATTGAGATCAGTCAGGTTGACCTTCATAGTGGACTCGCCGACACGGATAATAACGGGAATGGTGATCCCGAAAATGGGAATCAGTTTAACACCAATAGAGGTCGAATCTTTCTTTACCTCCTCGGTTCCGAGTGCCGATTGTTTTGGAACAGCCCTAAAATAAATATGCGACCGGTATTCTCCGGGTGAAAGTTGATCGGCTTTTGTTACCTGCATCTTCACTACCTGCGCCTCGTTTGGTGCAAGCGTAACAGAACGCGGGAAAAAGCGAAGATTTTTATCAGCAAAATTTTGACCGGCATCAGGTGTAGTAATCTCTTCGAAGGAACCATCTTCGCGCATATGGTAATTGATGACGGATACATTGTATTTGGCGGTGTCAATTCCGGTATTGGCGAGGTTAAGATCTTGCGTGCGTTTCTGCCCTTCAAATACCACCCGTCGGGGAGTAATTAACAGGTTGCCCTGCGCCATCGCGCGCGTTGATGTTATGATTGATAATATTATCAATCCTGCTATCAGCAAGATGTATTGATGAGTCCTGCCGGAACGTGATTTCCCCTGCATAAATCCTGATTTGCACATGTGTTTACATTTAAAATAAATTGCACCAAACATACAAAATAAATAAATAATTTAAGGATTTATTGTTGCGACGGCAGTAACTAAAAACGAAAGCCTTTTTATGGTAAATATATGTTCAGGAATACTTTCCTGAAGAGGCTACTGAATAATAACTAAACGGATCTTTTGGCTGCAATCCGGAATCTTAATTTTCAAATACAATTAGCTTTATTCGGCTGTAATTAGTTGTACGAAAATGTAATCGCGTAGGTTCCTGCATAAATACCCACCGGATTGTCATTCATAGTTCCGACATTCAGGACTGCGCCAACCTGAACAGTTGTTGCTCCTCCATTCAATTTTCCAACGCCAATTCCTGGCGCGGGATACGATTGCCAGTCACTCACCTGCATGGTTCTGGCATTTAGCGTATTGGTTAAAACTGTCGGACCGGATGGCAAGGTGATCGAAAAGGTGGCATCGTATTCACCCGTGATATAAAAACTGGCCGAATTGTGAGTTCCACCTCCCAGTACCACTGTCCCTTGAGCTGTACGTGCACCATCAGGTGTCAATACAACTTTTCCACCCTGCGTTTCGGGTGAGAAACGTCCAAAGTTTAACTGGGCTGTTTCGGTGGCAGTTAATGCAGCAATTATTTCTGCAAAAGCCTGGGCCGTAACGCTCGCCTGAGCATTCACCACGGGCGTCTTCGAAAACAGGAGTAAAACAATGATGCTGAACAGTAGAAAGGTATTCTTCATTAATTTTGTATTGGTCGCATGAAAACTAATGAACTTAATTGCAAGGACGATTATTCAACTAAGCAATTTCCAAAAAAAGACGTTGCAAATCGCAACGTCTTTTTTAAAGTCTTTTATTATCAATTGTAAGCAACTGTTACATCAAATGTTCCTGAATAATCACCAGCTTTTTGGGAATCGGCAACATCAAGAGTAGCACCTAAATGTAATAATGTTGTACCAGTAGAGCTAATTCTAGGAGTAGTACCTTGATCTTGGCTCCAAGATGTAACTGCAATTGTCATAGGAGTAGATCCAGTTGGACCATCAAGCTTCGTGATTGTACTAGGCAGGGTTAGTGTATAGTAGGCATCGGGCGTTCCTTTAATTTCAAATTGTGCGGCTGCTGGTGCAACCCCCAAGGCATAAGGAGTTGCTGTACCTGAACGAACACCTAACGTAGAAATTGTAACCGTTGATGCTGAACCTGATAATGCACCTATCGTACCAAAACTCAAATTTGCTTTGCTTGTTAATTCAAGTCCAGCAAGAATAGTAGCTGTTGCAGTACCTTGTTTAGTTACCGTAAGAGTCTGTCCAAATGATAGTGCCGAAAATCCGATAATTGCGACAGCAAGAGCGAGTAATTTTTTCATGATTTTTACTTTGTTTTGTTTTTAAATGAGATAATAAATTTAAAGTTTTTCCGAGTTTTAATTTTTATAATTGGTTGAGGTGCATAAACCGTGCCAATCGATTTTACAATCAATAGAATGTTTGTTAACCAATCTAATGCCAAATTGTAAGGTTCTGATAACTAATATGTGGCGGATCGTAAATATAATCATTATAAATAATAATCAATGGCCGATTGGATGCTGAAAGGCTACTTAACGGGAAAGTAATTTCACACAATGTAAAAAATTTATTTGCAAATATTATTGTAACGAATCATTGTGTGTAAATTCTTCGATGCCTCAATTTGCCTATATGAATAAGGGGAAGCCGGGTATTTTAACTGGTTGGAAACCCTTCGGTCCGTTTTGATAGAAAGAAGTGGCAGAAATGAATGAGATTCTCCTTTGCATCCTATTAAGATCCAAAGGTCGGATTTTTTAAAAGTCGCAGGCGCTATTCGTTTCTATATTACTATAAAATAGTCAGAATCCCGATTCATAGGGTACCAATTTGCGCTATGCCACCTGTCGTGTTTAATTAAAAGGTAACTGAAGGATTCATGATGGAGGCAAAATGATTGGGTGCTCACCTACTATTGGTCCGATATTCATTCGAAGTGAGACCATTGTAGAAGTGAATTTTGAATATATTTACTGTATAATTTGTGTATATTTGAATACACAAGCATCGCACGAGCTACGCACGAGGAACGCAGAAACAACATACGTAAAGCGAATCTATATAAAGCAAGGTATCTACAAATAGCAATCAAAACCTAAAGAATATGGCACGCGTAAAAAATGGTTTCGGAAAAGGATTGTCAGGCAGTCTCGGACAACTGGTATTTGTTAATTGTGGCGAAACAACCTATGTGCGTACGCTGCCACGCGAACGCAAACCCTCGGAGTGGAGCGCCGATCAAAAGAATAATAGAAATTGTTTTGCTGGTGTTGTGAAGTATGCATCGAGAATGATGAAATCCTTTGTAAAGCCAATCTGGAACAAGGCAGTTTCTGGTTCGAGGGGTTTTCAACTGTTTGTAAAGGAAAATAAGCCGGCTTTCGGTACGCATGGAACCGTGGTAAATCCCGGATTGTTGCGATTCTCGGCAGGCGCTCTGCCGTTTCCATTGAATATGACGGTTAGCTTATTGGCAGAGCAGCCCAGAATTATCTCCGTCAGCTGGAAGAATCAGATCATTAGCCCTTTACGTGGTGATGATCATTTGATGTTGGTGTTTTACAATTTGCATGAGCCGGCCGGGCCGGTGGAGACTGTATTTAGCCGAAAAGATGAGCATGCCCGGATCGCATTACCTGAAAAACCCGGGCAGGAAATTTAACTGTACCTGTTTTTCAAAAGTGCAGATGAAACTTTGTATTCAAATGACCAGGTGTTTAAAATAATTGTTCAGTAGTTGAGGCTACTGATAAACTGACAACGTATTTCTTCGTGAAACTTGGTGAGAACTTTAAGAAACTTTGTGCCCTGTTTAAATTTTCAGCGATGGCATGCGATAAACACAAATCAGCAAAAGTTTGGGAGAAGCACTATCTTTAAAATGACGGGGAAGAGTGGGAGGCTTAAAGGAAAATAAAAAAGTGCGTAACCCGGACACTCATTCCAATTGCACATTTTCAGAAACCCACCTTCTTCCCTTCCCACCTTCTCATCTTAAATTATCGCACGTATAAGATTCAATTGTAGGCAAAAACTACCGTATAAGAACCGTGATATTGACCTGAAGCCTGGTCACTGGACATATTGGTTTTGCCTTCAAGCTGAATGGTCCTGGAACCGTTAGAACGTGCTACAGAAGCAAAGGAATTGTTTTTCTGGATAGGGTCCAGTGTAAAATCATTTCCTGAAGAATCAGAAAGAGAAGCTGACTTAACCACAACATTACAGGTGATATCCCTTCCGGAGTTAAGGGTGATGGACCCAAGATTCACGGTTTCGGATGTCAGGTAGTTTTGGGTCTGTGCTCTTTTATCGGCTGGGGAGATCATCGCCAACTCAAAATTTGTAACTGCCATTGATGCCGCACTAATCGACTCGATCACTTCTGCAGTCACATGTCCGATAGCCACCGTCTGGCCGCATACTTTAGACCCTGCAAATGTCAGGGTAAGTATTGCTGCGAAAATCAGATTCAATGTTGTTTTCATGACGATCGATTTTGTGATGGGTTAAAATCCGAGTCTTTTGAAAATCTTTTATTCCTTCAAAGTTAATGAAGAATATTTACTAATACAACAAAAAAGTAAAATAAAAGTTTACGCAGGTAAAAATATATTTATTTGATTTCAATTAAGTGCTTTTTAAGGAATAAAAATCATTTAAAATACGGCAAAACAGCTTTATATAATTAAATTATATTTGTATTAAAATTTTACATTCGTAGAATATCCAAGGTTGAGTATTATAAATCGTGCGATTGTTTAAATGAGATGTAAGATTATTTTCGTTTAACTAAGCCGTTTGAGGATGATTTTTCTGCTTTTGGCGGAACAATAATTTTGGTGTATCTGGGGTTGGTTCCTGGTATATTTTAGAGAAAAAACGAGAAATTTTTTATGGGTTTAAACAGTCAGCCTGCACAATGCTAAATCATTTTTCCAGGAAAGATTTGTCAGGAATGACCCTTTTTTAAATGGAAGAAGAGAGAGTATTAATATCATTGTTTAGTTAACATGCAATTTAGGCTTTGGTAATTTGAACCACTCAAGATCTCAGTTTTGAAGCGGAATAACATTGATAGATTGATTAAGTCTATTAAACAATTCTCAATTGCATATCTAAAATCATTTTTAGAAATCGGGACAGGACAAAAAAGCCTCCCTTTTTTGAGAAAAGGAGGCTTGAGGTAGATTTGAACTATTTTAGTACGGCTTAGCTGTTTAAATTCTCATCGACGGCCTTATTTAGATACCTGTTCAGCGGATAAATGATCTTAAAAAGCCGGGTTGCCTCTTCTATAAAATTGGAAGCATACAACTGATTTTCCTCAATTCGGTGTCCAAATGCATAATTTCGGTTTTTGATCAGGTCGAGGTACTCCCAATCTTTCGGGTATCCTTTGGGCGCAGTTTTAAGTTTATTGGAATACTCCAGGGTATAGGTTGATTTGAATTCCTGATTTTCAATTATATCAATATAATTCTTGGGATGATAGAAAATTTCCTGTCGTATTGCCTGAAGGTACTCTGGAAGAGGCATGTAAATTCCTCCGGAAAGGAAACATTCACCCGGTTGAAGATGAAAGTAGTAACCGGCAAAGCCCGATTTCTTTCCTCCGCGGGCAATGAAGCAGCCGTAATTTGATTTAAA